>NZ_DBHLAM010000046.1:0-17226 GCF_057314195.1 Rodentibacter sp.
CGCCCGCGTTGATCATGTCGCGCATTGAAACTTGTGCCATAATATTTTCCTTTTATTGGGGTTGAGCCTCCACATATCAGCTCATCGACCGTTTGGCACCCCGATGAAGCCTTGGTGATATGTGTGTGTTGTAAATAAAAACGCTGTTTTTTTAACGGCAAAAACAGCGGTGCGTTTTATATCACAAAGAGAGGGCGAAAACCAGTTTATTTTTACGCCGAAACGATTTTCTTTGCACGAACGAAAAGCAACACCGGGCGATGCTGCAAATCTTTAAATTCATCGCGCCACTCGGGTTGATCGGCAAGCATCAGTTCTGCCATTCGCTCAATTTGAAACCCCGCCTCAATTAAATCGTTAACAATTGTCGCGACGGTGCGATGGTAAGTTTTAAACGGCTGTTTGAACCAATTTCGGTCGCGCTCGCCTTCCTCGCGATAATGATTCAAACGATACGCAACCTGTTGTTTATTATTATCTTTTTCCCAGCGCTCGCCTTCTTTGTGGCAAGTGGTTATTGGGTGTTCCTGAGAAAACAGCAACGTGCCCCCGGGCGCTAATTTATCGACAATCGAAGCCAGCAGCGCAGGAAAATCTTGCACATAATGAAAAGCGAAAGAACTGGTAATCAGGTCGAAACCGTCTTCCGGCAAGTCGGCTAAATTTTCCATCGGCAAGTGATACAAAGAACAGACTGTCGTATCAGCACCGCATTGGAGCAAGTCGTGGCGGGCTTGCTCTAACATATTGACGGATAAATCCAACCCTGTCACCGCCGCCACGCCTTGTTGCAAATAAAGCCGTAAATGCTCGCCGCAGCCGCAACCAAGATCGAGCAATTTTTTGCCGTGTAAATCCGGCAATAACGCAAGCATCGTCGGTTTTTCCACAATTTCGTTTAAGCTTATCGGATTAGCACGAAGCTTTCGATAAAGCGCGAAAAAATGTTCGTGGTCGTATATGCTGGTTTTCTGATTCATGAACTCCCTCAACAGCACCGCATTGAACAAAGAAAGGGCCATCTCTTTACCTTCCGCAAGATGCGCCAAAAAGCGATGCGACGATTAATTATTTGAAACGATTTGGAGAAAAACCACATCAACACACTGCGTTGTCATTCGGTGCAATGATAGAACATTTATGCTCGGCATACTGTAAATAAAAGTATCCGATGCGGTGCCCGTGAGCGGGTTTAGAGGCAACGCTTGAGCAAAAATGAATGAGTTAACTCCAAGATAAAATAAAGCGGTGAACCGCCTTTACAGGCTGTAAATTATAAAATACAATCCGCGTAAATTTTTAATTACAAAAAAGGAATGAAAAATGAACAAAACCGTAGGCAGTACATTACTCGTCGCCGGTACCATGATCGGCGCAGGCATGCTCGCCATGCCGCTCACTTCGGCCGGCATCGGTTTCGGCTTTACCATCGTTTTATTGCTATCACTGTGGGCATTGCTTACTTTCAGCGCCTTATTATTCGTTGAACTGTATCAAACCGCCGAAAGCGACGCGGGCATTGGCACGCTTGCCGAACAGTATTTCGGCAAAGCGGGACGCATTGTTTCTACCTTGGTTTTAATCGTTTTTTTATATGCGTTAATCGCCGCTTACGTCAGTGGTGGCGGTTCACTGCTGATGGATTTATTACCCGCCGCAGGCGATACAGGCGGCTCCAATAAGCTCGCCGTGTTACTCTTTACCGTGATTTTCGGCACATTTATTGTAATCGGCACCCATTCGGTGGACAAAATCAATCGTGTCTTATTTTTCGTGATGATCGCCGCGTTCGTGCTAGTGTTGAGCTTAATGTTACCGAAAATCCAATTCGACAACTTAATGGCAATGCCTATCGACAATGCTTTAATGATTTCCGCCAGCCCGGTGTTTTTCACCGCATTCGGTTTTCACGGTTCCATTCCAAGTTTAAATAAATATTTGGGAGGGAACGTAAACGCGTTGCGCCGGTCGATTTTGGTCGGTTCGGGAATTACGCTCGGCGCCTATATTTTATGGCAACTTTCCACCCACGGCTTACTCACGCAAAACAACTTCTTACAAATTTTGCAAGAAGACGCTACCTTAAACGGCTTAGTGAAAGCGACGCTTGCGATAACCGGCAGCAGTATTATTGCCGGCGCAGTAAAATTATTCTCAACCTTGGCCTTGGTAACATCATTTCTAGGCGTGGGGTTAGGCTTACTGGAATGTATCGAAGACTTGCTAAAACGTTCCTTTAACCGCTCCGCCGGCCGCATCACGCTCGGTTTATTAACCTTTATTCCGCCATTGATTTTCGCTTTGTTCTACCCGGAAGGTTTTATCTTGGCGCTTGGCTACGCCGGCCAAATGTTCGCCTTCTACGCAGTGGTATTGCCGGTCAGCTTAGTATGGAAAGCGCGCCGTCTCCATCCACATCTGCCGTACCGCGTCCGAGGCGGCAATCTGGCCTTGTTCGTGGTGTTAGCGCTCGGCGTGGCGATTACCGCCATTCCGTTTGCCATCCGCGCCGGATATTTGCCTTTCGTGGTCGGTTGATCGGCAAAATAGCACCGCATTGAAATCCCTTCCAATGCGGTGCTATTTTCAACGAAGAACGGCCGTTAAGTCGAAATTGCGCTTACAATCTCACCTTTTCCCCACCGAACGCTTCCAGCAAGTTTTCGGTTAATTTCGCCAGAATTCCTGTCATTAACACAAAATCCGCATCAAAACGCTGGGCAAAATCTTCTTTCGAAATATCTTCATTTTTCTCCCGCACGCTATCGGCGAATTTAAGGCGTTTTAGGCTACCATCTTCGTTAAACACGAAAGTTAAAGTATCTTCCCATTCCAACGCCAATTTGCTCACGACTTTTTTGCCCTCTTGCAACAAGGCGAGAATATCTTCATTTTCCAACGGTTGTTTTTTACAACGAATCACGCTGTCTTCTTGGCTGCCGCGCAGTTCGGCTTCTTCTAACGCAATCAACCAATGAGGCAAATTATCTTGCGTAATCCAATCGGTTAAAATCGTGCTTGGTTCGTTGGCAAAGGCAAGCGGCACCACCGGCAACGAACCGAGGGATTTGCGTAATAACGCCAACACGTCTTCCGCCCGTTTGGCAGAAGCCGCATCCAGATGCAGCAAACCGCTTTCCGTATCGATCCACAACGCCGTGTATTGATTTTTGCTGAAAGCACGCGGCAATAAATTCATCACCACGTCGTCCTTTAAAGTTTGCTTTTCGTTTTTTTTCAGCTTGCGATTTTCTTTTTCTTCAAGGCTTTCAATGCGGTGCGCTAACTCACGTTTAACAACATTTGCCGGCAACATTTTTTCTTCCTTTTGCGCCACTAACAAAATCTGTTTACCGACAGAAAAATACAGCAAATCCGAACCGCGCAACGGCGCAGACCAGCCGAATTTACTTTGATCTTGCACGCCACAAGGATGGAATCGACATGTTTCCAACTGCGTTTGTAATTGCGTGAGATTCCATTCCAACGACTTGGTAAGACGATAACTCATCAAATTTTTGAACCACATCGTAAACTTCCTTCATAATAGGGTAAAATACGCGCCATTGTAGCCCATAAACTGATAGGAAAAAACGATGCAACACAAATTAATCGCCTTTATCGGCGGCGGCAATATGGCGCAAGCAATCGTACTTGGTTTGTTAAAGCAAGGCTATCCGGCTGAGCAGATTATTGTGAACGACCCAAACGAAACAAAACGCGCGTTTTTTGCCGAACTCGGCGTGCAAACGGCACAAGATAATGCGGTTAGCGCAAAGCGTGCCGATGCGGTGCTGTTGGCGGTGAAACCGCAAATGATGGCGGAAGTGTGCCGCTGCCTAGCGGGGGTTGATTTTAGCGATAAATTGTTGATTTCCATTGCCGCAGGCATTTCCACCGCGCGCTTGCAAACGTTGATTCCGAGTGCCAAATCCGTAGTGCGCGTGATGCCAAATACGCCGGCACTCATAAGCGAAGGCATGGCAGGCTTGTTTGCGGCTAAAAATACCGCGCAAGCCGATTGTATTTTCGTACAAGAATTGTTGAATACGGTGGGCAAAACCCTTTGGCTGCAAGATGAAGCGCAAATGCACGCAGTCACCGCAGCATCCGGCAGCAGTCCGGCGTATTTTTTCCAAATGTTGGAAGCGATGCAACAAGCGCTGGTCGAGATGAATTTAGATGCCGACAGCGCCTGCATCTTGGTGCGACAAACCATATTCGGTGCGGCCAAAATGGCGATCGATAATCCGCAACTCGACTTTTCCACACTACGCCAAAACGTCACGTCCAAAGGCGGCACGACGGAAGCGGCATTAGCCGTATTCAACGCGCAACATTTTAATCAAATCGTCGCACAAGCCATGCAAGCCTGCGCCGCGCGTTCGCAAGAAATGGAAAAATTATTCTGATGCAAATTCGTCCCTTTTATTGGCTCGCCTTGAGTTTCTTAGGTTATTACTGTGCCTACGGCGTGTTTTTGCCCTTCTTTCCTGCATGGTTAAAATCGCAAAACTATGGCGAAGAAATGATCGGGCTGGTCATCGGCAGCGCCTATGTTTTCCGTTTTGTCGGCGGCTTATTATTTTCTTCGTTAATCCAAAAAGCCGCGCACATGATCGTCTCGCTACGCCTGCTCGCCCTTGCCAGCGTCTTGACGGCAGCGGCGTTCAGTTTGTTCGCGCATCATTTCTGGCTATTATTTTGCGTTGTCGGTTTATTTGCTGCAGTAAACGCGGCCGGAATGCCTATCGGCGATTCCCTTGCCGCCACTTGGCAACGCCAAATCGGGCTGGATTACGGCAAAGTGCGATTAATCGGTTCTTTGGCGTTTATTTTGGGCGTCGTGGTGTTCGGCGGAATAATCGACAGCCTCGGTGCGGAAAATATCGTATGGATGTTAACCGCTCTTTTGCTGTTCTATACTTTGATTCAATTATTAAAACCTGACATTGCGCCGCAAGACGAAACCTCGGAACAAGGCGAAAACCGTCGAATCGGCTTTTTAGCGCTGCTGAAAAACCCGACGACTTTACGCGTAATGCTCGCCGTCGGCATGATTCAAGGTTCACATGCCGCCTATTATGTATATGGCACGATTTATTGGACCGATATTGGCCTTTCCGTCGCACAAACCGGCTTGCTTTGGGGCATTGGGGTCGGTGCGGAAATTCTGTTATTTTTCTTTTCACGTCGTTTATTTCAAAACGTATCGGTCAGTAAATTGTTTTATTTCTCCGCCGCAGCCTGTGTCGTTCGTTGGGCGGCATTTGATTATGTTCGGGATTTCACTTTAATTCTATTATTGCAACTGATGCACAGCCTTACTTACGCACTGTGTCATTACGCTGTTGTGCGCTACATCACCACGCGACCGCAAAGTCACATCGCCAAATTACAAGGCTTATATAACGGCTTGTCAAACGGCCTTCTTATCGCGCTTTTCAGTGCGATTGCCGGCATAATTTACCCTGCATCGCCGACTATCACTTTTCTATTTATGAGCGCGATTGCCGCAGTCTCTTTCTTGCTAATTCCACGCAAGTTGGAGGCTTTCTTAATAAAACAATCTTAACAGCACCGCATTGAAATCTTGCGGCGACGGACTTTCGAACGGGCACCGCATTGAAACCTTGCAGCGATGGACTTCCGAACGGGCACCGCATTGAAATCATCTTTCTCGTCCCCGTAAACGAACGTGAAGATAACCGTAAGAGATAAATTATGATTTACCAAATTATCGCTTTGCTCATTTGGAGCAGCTCATTAATCGTCGGCAAAATGACATATTCCATGATGGATCCCGTGCTGGTGGTACAGTCGCGCCTCATTATCGCAGCGATTTTTGTGCTGCCGCTATTTCTGCGACACTGGAAAAAAATTGATAAATTGATGCGCAAACAACTTCGGTGGCTGGCATTTTTCAATTACACCGCCGTTTTTTTGCTGCAATTTATTGGCTTGAAATACACTTCCGCCGCCAGTGCGGTTACGATGATCGGTTTGGAACCGTTGCTGGTGGTTTTCATCGGACATTTCTTTTTTAAAGACCGCGCTCGCGGGTTCCATTGGCTGTTCGGCGCGATGGCCTTTTTAGGCGTAGCGATAATGATTAACGGCGGGCAACATCATGACGGCATCAATGACATTAGTCTATTCGGCTGTTTACTGGTATTGGTCGCCGGCATTATTTTCGCCGGCGTATTGCGCTGGACTCAAAACGTCGTGGCGCGCGTATCCAATCAAGCCTACACTTCAGCCACCATCGTACTAGGCTGTCTAATCACCCTGCCGTTCACTTTGCTTTTAACCGAAAGTTGGCGAATTGAATGGGACTTTTACGGCGTCATCGGTTTATTTTATCTCGCCATCGGTTGCAGCTGGCTGGCATTTTGGCTCTGGAATAAAGGTTTAAACAGCGTAGATGCGAATCTTTCCGGCATTTTGGTGGCGTTGGAACCACTGTTTGGAATTTTATTTGCAGTGGCCTTGCTCGGCGAAAGTCTTTCGATGCTATCCACCCTCGGCATCGCCCTTATTATGCTCGCCACCATTGGCTCGGCGTTACTGCCAAAATTGTTGAAAAAATAGGTTTTATTAAAGGAGAAAAATATGGCTTGGATTCAAATTCGCTTAAACAGCACGAATGAAAAAGCAGAAAAAATAAGTGATTTTTTAGAGGAAATCGGTGCCGTTTCCGTCACGTTTATGGACAGTCGAGATACGCCGATTTTTGAACCGCTGCCGGGCGAAACCCGCCTGTGGGGCAATACCGACGTCATCGCGCTTTTTGATGCGGAAACCGATATGGCGGAAATCGTCGGCTTATTAAAACAAGCGGGCCATTTAGAGGATGGCGCGGCATATAAAATCGAGCAAATCGAAGACAAAGATTGGGCGCGTGAGTGGATGGATAATTTCCATCCTATGCAGTTCGGTAAACGTTTATGGATCTGTCCGAGCTGGCGTGAAGTTCCCGAGCCAAATGCGGTGAATGTGATGCTCGATCCCGGCTTGGCCTTCGGTACCGGCACACACCCAACCACCGCACTTTGCTTGGAATGGTTAGACGGTTTGGATTTACAGGACAAAACGGTGATCGACTTTGGTTGCGGTTCCGGTATTTTGGCCATCGCCGCGCTGAAACTCGGCGCTAAAAGTGCAATCGGTATTGATATTGATCCGCAAGCAATTCTTGCCAGTCGTAACAATGCGCAACAAAACGGTGTTGCGGATCGCTTGCAACTTTTTTTATCCGACGAAAAACCGGCGAATCTTAAAGCGGACGTTGTAGTCGCCAATATTTTAGCCGGCCCATTAAAAGAACTTTATCCGCTGATTAGCTGCTTGGTGAAAGAAAACGGCGATTTGGGCTTGTCCGGTATTTTAGAAACGCAAGCCCGATCCGTCTGCGATGCTTACGCCCAAACCTTTGATTTGGAAGAGGTTGCGGTACGTGAGGAATGGTGCCGAATTACGGGCAAGTTAAAATCGCTTTAATTTTATTTTGTCAATTAAAAAAAGTGTATTTTTTGAACAAAATTCGCTTTGCAAAGCATATCAAAGTGCGTATGATAGCACGCCTTGTCGGTTGTCGCGCCGTTCGACAGCAATTGGATTTAGGCTTGCTCGAAGGTGAAAGGTAAAATGCGCATCGGTCCTTACCCATTAAAAAATCGTGTTTTACTGGCACCGATGGCTGGCATTACCGATAAACCTTTCCGCCGTCTTTGTGCGCATTATGGCGCGGGATTGACCTTCTCCGAAATGATGTCCGCCAATCCGCAACTTTGGCATACGGAAAAATCCAAATTGCGTTTGGCGCATAGCGATGAATTAGGCTTCAATGCGGTGCAGATCGCAGGTTCCGAGCCGTTGGAAATGGCGCGAGCCGCGGTGGCGAATGTGGAATGTGGTGCGCAAATCATCGACATCAATATGGGCTGTCCTGCCAAAAAGGTAAATCGCAAACTTGCCGGCTCGGCATTGTTGCAGTTTCCCGAATTGGTGGAAAACATTCTGCGCGAAGTCGTCAAGGCGGTCGATGTGCCGGTAACCTTGAAAATTCGCACGGGCTGGAATAAATCTAATCGAAACTGCGTGCAAATCGGCAAAATTGCAGAACAATCCGGTATTCAGGCTTTAACCATTCACGGACGGACGCGAGAATGTCTTTTTGAAGGGGAAGCGGAATACGACAATATTCGCGCGGTCAAACAAGCCGTTTCGATCCCGGTGATTGCCAACGGCGATATTGATTGCGCGGCAAAAGCAAAACAGGTGCTTGATTACACCGGCGCCGATGCAATTATGATCGGACGTGCCGCGTTAGGCAATCCTTGGCTGTTTCAAGCAGTGGAAGGCTTAATTGAACGCGATACGATCATTCAAACACCAAGTTTAAGTGAAAAATGCGCTCAAATTTTGCGCCATATTCAAGAATTACACCAATTCTACGGCGCCCCAAAAGGCTACCGCATTGCCCGCAAACACATAGCTTGGTACTTACAGGAAATTCAACCTGGTTCCGTTTTTAGACAGACTTTTAACGCAATAAACGATCCGCAGGAACAACTTATTGTGTTGGAAGATTTTTTAAATTCAATTTTGGATAAAGCAAGATGTTAGAACAACAACGTAGTCCGTCTGAAGCATTAACCGTTTCAGTGTTAAACTCTCAATCACAAGTCACCAACAAACCGTTACGTGATTCCGTAAAACAAGCATTACGCAATTACTTATCTCAATTAGACGGGCAAGATGTGAATGATCTTTACGAATTAGTATTGGTAGAAGTCGAACACCCAATGTTAGACATGGTGATGCAATACACGCGCGGTAACCAAACCCGCGCAGCGAATATGCTTGGCATTAACCGCGGCACCTTACGCAAAAAATTAAAAAAATATGGCATGGGCGGTTAATCACTCAAGCTGTCGAAACATAGTTTGATATCAAACAACAGCACCGCATTGGAGCGATTCCAATGCGGTGCTGTTTTAAGCGGTTAAAATTTCAAATAAAAATCTTTCGTCAATGCGACAAATTCCGCGGTGTATTGATGGTGTTCGTCGTAAATCACCAATTCGTCTTGCATTAACGTTCGCGACTGTTTGGCGAAGGTAATTAACATTCGCCGCGGCGTTTTGCCGATTTTAGTAATGACCGCGGTCTGCTTCACGCACTCTAGTTCAGCTGAATCCATCAGGCTTTTTACTGCCTCGAAAGGCACGACAAAACTTATTTCTCCGTTCGGCGATAATCGTTGTGCAGCCCGATTTAACCAATCCGAATGACATTGTTGCATATAACGCGCCAGCTGCCGTTGCGCATTTTTACAGTGCACGCCTTGCGCAAAATAAGGCGGATTAGCCACAATTAAATCAAAGGGGTAAGCGGTTTCGGCCAAAAAATGCAATACATCGCCTTGATGCAGTTCAATGCGGTGCCGCCAAGGAGAGCCATTGATATTTTGTTGCGCTTGTTGTGCCGCGGCGGGATCGAGTTCCACCGCATGAATCTGACAATCTGGCGCACTGCGCTGCGCTAACATCAACGCCAACAATCCCGTGCCGCAGCCCATATCCAATATTCTTCGACAGTTCGTGACATCTGCCCAAGCGCCGAGCAAAATGCCGTCAGTGCCGACCTTCATCGCGCAGTCTTGTTGATTGATATGAAACTGTTTAAAGGTAAATCCGCTCATATATTTTTCCTAAACCGACCGTACTTTAACCGGTATTTCAGGTATAATCCGCGCCGATTTTAACAAAAAAGCCGCACTATAATGAATTTATCCCAATTTGAACAATTCGATCTTTCCCCCGAGCTTTTAAAAGCCCTCGACCAAAAGGGCTACGTTCGTCCGACTGCGATCCAAACGAAAGCCATTCCGGCGGCTATGGAAGAACGCGATATATTAGGTTCGGCGCCCACCGGCACGGGCAAAACCGTCGCCTTTTTATTGCCGGCATTACAACATTTGTTGGATTATCCACGCCGTAAACCGGGCCCGCCACGCGTTTTAGTGCTCACACCAACGCGCGAGCTGGCCATGCAAGTGGCGGAGCAAGCGCAACAGCTGGCACAGCTCACCCGTTTAGATATCGCAACCATCACCGGCGGCGTGGCCTATCAAAATCATGGCGAAGTATTTAATTCCAACCAAGATTTGGTGGTAGCAACGCCGGGACGTTTATTGCAATACATTAAGGAAGAAAATTTCGATTGTCGTTCGGTAGAAATATTAATTTTCGACGAGGCGGATCGTATGTTGCAAATGGGCTTCGGGCAGGATGCGGAAAAAATTGCGGCGGAAACCCGTTGGCGTAAGCAAACATTGCTATTTTCCGCGACGCTTGAAGGCGAATTGTTGACAGATTTTGCCGAACGTTTGCTCAACGATCCGGTGAAAGCGGAAGCGCAACCGAGTCGTCGTGAACGCAAAAAAATCAATCAATGGTATTACCACGCTGATAGTCGGGAACACAAGATCAAATTGCTCGCGCGCTTCGTCGAAACAGAACAAGTAAGCCGCGGTATAGTGTTCGTACGTCGTCGCGAAGAAGCGCGCGAGCTTTCCGAAACCTTGTGTAAACGCGGCATTCGTTCCGCCTATTTAGAAGGCGACATGGCGCAAACGCAACGCAATAACGCCATTGATAAATTAAAATCAGGCATCGTAACGCTACTGGTGGCGACAGACGTGGCGGCGCGCGGCATTGATATTGACGATGTCAGCCATGTGATGAACTTCGACTTACCGTACAGCGCAGATACCTATCTGCACCGCATTGGACGCACGGCACGCGCCGGTAAAAAAGGCACCGCGGTATCTTTTGTGGAAGCGCACGATTATAAGTTGCTCGGTAAAATCAAACGTTACACGGAAGAAATTCTAAAAGCGCGAATTTTGGAAGGCTTGGAACCTCGCACTAAAGCGCCGAAAGACGGCGAAATAAAATCGGTTTCCAAAAAACAAAAAATGCGTATTAAAGAAAAACGCGAAGAAAAGAAAAAAGTCGAGGCGAAGAAAAAAATGAAAATACGCCATAAAGACACGAAAAATATCGGTAAACGACGCAAGCCGAGCGGATCAAAAGAAATTTAGTTCGGTGAGGCAACACTTTCGTTGTTGAACGGCATCAATATTGCCATTGCTCACAATTTTCTTTGCCAGGTAAAAATAGCACCGCATTGGAACCCTCCAATGCGGTGCTATTTTAGCTATTGGCACTAAAAGCCACGGATTAAACCTCAGCAACGATAACCCCAGCAACGATAACCTAAGCAGTGAAAACTGACCGATTCTATTTCAGGTTCACTTCATGCTCTCCGCCCAATACGCCGAATTTCACCATCGCGGTTGCGCTGCGCAAACGGGGCGCCCAATAATTCTAAATTGCGTTATGCCCAAAGCGGAATTTTTACACAAGATAAATGGCACAAACCGCTAAACAAGGTATAATCAGCGCATTTTTTGACAAGGGAAATTCGATGAAAATTAACTTTACCCAAGTTTTGCAAGACAGTTGGCATTTTTTTCGTAATCAACAGAAAATCATGCTGCAATTGGTTTTCATGCTTTTTATTGTACAAGTATTGAGCATCTTATTAACTCCCGATTTTATGGCGCAAGACGCCGTTTCGGGCGGTAATACATTGTCCGATTTAAGCCAAATCAATGCGTCGGACTTTTTAGCTTCTTTTTTACCGGCACAATTAGCCAGTATTTTTATCAGCGCTTGGGGATTGATGACGATTCACCAAATCAGTCGGCACAATCCACTTACGTTGAGCGCAAATTTTGTGTTGACCTTACGTCGTTTCATCGGTGTGATCGTGTTGGAAACCGTTAGTGTGCTTCCCGTGTTGATCGGCGTCGCGCACATTGTCGGTGCCGCACTTAGCAACACGACGCCTTCTATAGCCGCATTATTGACGATTTTTTTCGGCATATACTTTTTTATTCGGCTGAATTTAGCCTCACTCCATTACCTCACAACTCAAGACGGAATAGGCCAATCTTTACAAAAAATTTGGTTGCAAGGGCGCAATCAAAAAACCGCGTTGCTGATTTATGCTTTATTGGTGTATTTTGTTGCCCCGATGCTGATTCTGCAATTAAGTGTGCTTTCGGAGAATCTTATCTTTTCCGTTATCGTGAGCCTGACGGCGGCATTGATCAATATTTTCACATTAGTAGTAACTTATCGTTTTTACAGTTTATTTATGCAGGAGCCATAAATGAAGCAACTACTTGATTTTATTCCATTAATTTTATTTTTTGTAACCTATAAATTAGGTGGCGTACGCGAAGCAGCGATGGTATTGGTTATCGCCACGATTGCGCAACTGATCATATTGAAATGGAAATATGGCGCCATTGAAAAACAACAAAAAATAATGGCCGGCGCAGTAGTTTTCTTCGGTCTGCTTACCGCCTATTTCAACGAACTGCGCTATTTACAATGGAAAGTCACCCTTATCAATGGGTTATTCGCCGTCGTATTATTGGTGGCACAGTTTCAATTTAACACGCCTTTAGTAAAAAAATTACTCGGTAAAGACATTCAATTGCCGGAAAAAGCCTGGAACAGACTCAATCTCGGCTGGGCGACATTCTTTATCATTTGTATGTTAACCAACATTTATATCAGCCAAAATATGTCGGAAGAAGCTTGGGTGGATTTCAAATCTTTCGGCTTAATCGGAATGACGCTGATCGCCACGCTTATTTCCGGCGCCTATATTTATCGATTTTTGTCGCAACACGAACAAAAAAACGACGGAAACAATCATAAAGGAGAGCAATAATGGTCTCGAATTTTATTGACAACAATGGTCGCCAATCGAAAGGCGTTTTATTACTACGCACCCTTGCCATGCCCTCCGACACTAATGCTAACGGCGATATTTTTGGCGGCTGGATTATGTCGCAAATGGATATGGGCGGTGCGATTTTAGCCAAAGAAATCGCTCACGGACGCGTGGTCACCGTTGCCGTGGAACGGATGAACTTCATCAAGCCAATTTCCGTCGGCGACGTAGTATGCTGCTATGGACAATGCCTAAAAGTCGGTCGGTCGTCGATTAAAATCAAAGTGGAAGTCTGGGTCAAAAAAGTCGCCAGCGAACCGATCGGCGAGCGTTATTGCGTCACTGATGCAGTATTCACTTTTGTGGCCGTGGATAATCACGGCAAATCCCGTACCATCCCGCGCGAAGGCAACCACGAATTGGAAAGCGCCTTAGCGGCGATTCAAGAATACGAAGCGCAACAACCGCATTGTTAAAAGGAAAAAGTATGTATTACGTGATTTTTGCACAAGATATCCCCGACACCTTGGAAAAGCGCCTCGCTGTACGCGAACGGCACTTAGCGCGCTTAACTCAATTACAAGCGGAAGGCCGTTTACTCACAGCTGGCCCGAATCCGGCCATTGACGCCGAAAATCCGGGCGAAGCCGGCTTTAGCGGCTCCACCGTGATCGCCCAATTCGATAATTTACTCGCTGCCAAAGATTGGGCGGCGCAAGATCCTTATGTGGAAGCCGGCGTTTACGGTGAAGTGATCGTCAAACCGTTTAAAAAAGTCTTTTAATTGAACAAAGGAAACGAAAAGCGAATCAAAAGATTCGCTTTTTTATCAGGCCAAAAACGGAGTCGCCCAAGAGCACCGCATTGAAGCCCCGTGTGACAAGCCTCCAATGCGGTGCTCAAATGACATCTCGCGGTTTCACTTTGAGCCTTTTTGCCGTAACCAAAAACTAACGCAAAGACAATAGCCATGCTCAGTATGAAAAAACCTCTCCTTATTTCCCTCGCGCTTCTCACCGCGCTTACGCAATCAACACAAGCCAACCAAGCGAAGCATGAATACGCCGAGAATGCTAACTTAGCGAGCCAACAAAGCCAATGGCGACAAAAGCAACAAACGGCGGAATTAAAACGGCTGCAACAGCGCGCGACTTTTTTACAGTTTGAAAATCTGCTAAAAAGCGCGCTCAAAAATCAACGCGTTGCCGCAAACAAGCCGATTTTTCTGCAACTGTTACACGCGCTTGAAGGCTATCCACTACAACAAGACGCTTGGGCGGCATATTTCGACGCTCAAATTAAACAGATAACGCCGAATACTTCTCGAGATGAAACAATTGCACTCAAAAATGAGCTGGAAGCTTATATTAACGAACATCCGAGCCATTTTCTGCACGCTCGTTTACAACAAAATATTCTCACGCTGCTGAATAATGCCGATGCGCCGGAATTAGTGGACTATGCAAAAAAAATCAAACCGCAAAGTTTGGCGATACAAGTCGCCGCATTAAATATGGAATATCGGCTCATCGAACAATCTCAAGACAACACTCAATCAAATCAAACTCGGCAGAACGAGATTTTGCAACGCTTTGGTGCGCTTTGGCTGGCTAACGGTGAATTGACCGACGACGCGCCGCTTTGGGCGCAATGGAATGCCAGCGGTAGTAGAACCGCGGACAATATTATTCAAAAAGCACAAAATCTGTTCGCTCAAAATGATCTTAAAGGGTTACAACGCTTGGCAAAAGAATCGGAACGCGCGGGCAATACGCAAGAAGATTCGGGCATTTCGGCAGATTTACAACGTTTGGTGAATTTGCTGAAAAATCCGGCGAATTTAAAGGCGCTGGCAGATAACTCAACACTTAGCGAAAATGACTATACGCGCTATCAATTTGCCGTCGTACAAGGCTTTAATCGCTATTTATACAGCATGCCGGAAAATATCGACGAGCCAAATTTCACGCCTTATGAACAATGGGCGCAAACTTGGCGATTAAGCGATGGGCAAATTCGCGACTGGAAAATTGCTTTTCTCAACCGCTTTTTTGATAACCCAAGCCAGAATTTTCAACACTGGCGCGATGTGGAGATCTTAAAACTGGCTGCAGATAACTTAATTGAACGCCGCCTGCGCATGGCCATTTGGCAAAAAACAGATTTACAACCTTGGCTGAACGCCTTGTCGCAAGAAGGCAAAGCGAAGCAAGAATGGCGTTATTGGTTGGCAAAAACGAATAAGTCAAAAACGCACGAAATGTTAAGCGCGCTGGCCAAAGAACGCGGTTTTTATCCGATGCTGGCCGCCACGACATTAACGCGAAATGAACTCGCTCCGCAGCACCGCATTGAAGAGGCGTCATTAGCGGATAAAAACGCGCAAAACGAGATCGCCGATAAGTATCGTGCGGCTTTGTTAGAAATCGATGAACTGCGTCAACTGGATCGTCTTGGCGCAGCCAAACAACGTTGGCGTTTTTTATTGGAAAATCTGCCGCCAGAAAACAAACAAGCGATGCAAATCGCCTTGAGCGAATACGCGAATCAGCAAAATTGGTTCGATTTGGGCGTGGACGGGTCGATTATCGCGCAAGCCAAGGAAAATATTGCACTCCGTTTGCCAAATGCCTACAGCGATTATTTCGATATTGCGTTGAATACGCAAACGCACGCTCGATCTATCAGCAAAACCTTTGCAATGGCGATTGCGCGGCAAGAAAGTGCCTGGAACCCGATGGCGCAGTCGTCTGCTAATGCGCGGGGGTTGATGCAATTGTTGCCGAGCACTGCACAAGTTACGGCGGATAATAATCAATTACCGTATCAAAGCGAGCAGGATTTGTTCAAACCACTGAATAATATTTTGCTCGGCACCGCGCATTTGAACGAGTTAAACGCGAAGTATCCCGACAACCGCATTTTGATTGCAGCAGCCTACAATGCGGGGGCGAGTCGGGTGGAAAAATGGTTGGCGCGTGCCGATGGCAAATTGGCAATGGACGAATTCATTGCGTCGATTCCTTTTTTTGAAACGCGCGGTTATGTGCAAAACGTATTAACATACGATTTTTACTACCAACTTTTGCAATGTAAAGAAAATCCACAAACTTTTAGCAAAGCCGAATTTGATCGGCTATACTAAGCGCACTAGTTTAATAGTATAGGATGGTAACAATGTATATCAGTCGTAACTTAGCGCAGTGGAACGCATTTCTCGCAATGCTACGAACCGCTTTTGAACAAGGTAAAGCGCAAGAACTTTTAACTTTGCTTCTCACGCCTGACGAACGCGATGCTGTAGGATTGCGCTTACAGATCGTCTCGCAACTATTAAAACAGGACTTATCGCAACGTGAAATCCAACAAAATCTGAATACCAGCGCAGCGACGATTACGCGCGGTTCAAATATGATTAAAACGATGGATCCGGATTTTATGCAGTGGGTGAAGCGGCATCTTGATGGCATTGAAACGAATTAATCGAATTGCAGCCGCATTTTTATGCTTGTTTAACCTCAAACAGCGGAAGAAAAATTGGCAACGTATTGCGGTTCAATTTTTCTTTGCTGTTTTTGCTTTTGTACTGCTGCTTCGTTTTGTGCCTATTCCCTTTTCTGCCTATATGGCACAACAGCAAATCGGGCATTTTCTGCAAGGTGACTTTGCTTATCGAGCAAAATCCGATTGGGTGAGTTTAGATGAAATTTCGCCCGCCATGCAATTAGCTGTGATTGCTGCGGAAGATCAACGTTTCCCTGAGCATTTTGGGTTTGATTTTCACGCTATTGAACGCGCTTTTAAGCATAACGAAAAAAACAAACGTAGCATTCGTGGCGGTTCGACACTTTCTCAGCAAACTGCTAAAAATCTTTTTTTATGGCACGGGCAAAGTTGGTTACGCAAAGGGTTAGAAGTACCGGCGACGATATTATTAGAATTAAGTTGGTCAAAAAAACGTATCTTGGAAGTGTATTTAAACATTGCTGAATTCGGCGATGGTATTTTTGGTGTGGAAGCGGCAAGTCATTATTATTTCAATAAATCAGCCCAAAATCTGACTCAATCGGAAGCTGCACTGTTAGCTGCCGTATTGCCGAATCCAATTATTTACCAAGTTAATAAACCTAGCGCCCTGGTTCGCAAAAAGCAGCAATGGATAATACGACAAATGCAGCAACTGGGAATTGAATATTTAAAACGGTTATAAAAAAAAGAGCGGTTAAAAATAACCGCTCTTTTTTTATTATCAATTATTATTCTTCAGATGTCTCAGCGACCTCTGGGCGATCAACAAGCTCAATGTAAGCCATTGGAGCATTGTCACCTGCGCGGAAACCACATTTCAAGATGCGGGTGTAACCACCTGCACGTTGAGCAAAACGTGGACCTAATTCATTGAATAAT
>NZ_DBHLAM010000047.1:0-2995 GCF_057314195.1 Rodentibacter sp.
CAAAGTGTATCACTTTGAACTGGATGAATTCCGCCGTCATTGTTTGTTAAACGGTTTGGATAATATCGGTTTAACGCTTCAACACGAAGACGCCATCGCCGAATACGAAAGTAAAATTCCGGCGTTTTTGCGCTAACTCGAGAACTGATACGCCTCCAATGCGGTTAAGAATTCCTGATTCTAGCCGCATTTTTTCTGGATTCATGTATAGCGTTTGACAGGCTATAACCTTGCCCATATCATCTCCCGCGATTTATTTCAGAATTCCCAAGGAACACGCAATGATTGCATACACCTTTTTAGCATTATTCACGCTTGCCGCGATGATTTTCATTATTAATTCGCATTACCGTTGGACATACTTTTTTTCGATTGCACTTTTCGTTTTTTTCTTCAGTGGAATGCTAGCTATTTCCGGTCAATGGCAACGCGCGCTGAATTTCGCTTCCGTGTTGTTTGTGGCACTGATGCTATTTCATCGTTTAAAAATTCATTATTACAAACAACCATTGCTGATTTCTGATTTTTTTCTCGTGGTTGATTGGCGTAATTGGGAAACTTTAATGCATTATAAAGGCGCGCTCGGTGGCGTTATCGGCTTGCTTGCGTTACTCGGCTACGCGATTTTTGGTTGGTCGTCTGCCGAGCCGCTTGACGCCGTCGTACGGGCTTTCAATGCGGTGCTATTTTTGATCAGCGGCGCTTTGATGTGGCATTACTCGAAAAATCCGAATGCCGTGCAAGTTTGGCTTGATTCGCTACCGGACGACGGGCGCGACGTGTTCTTAAATTTACCGATGTCCTGTCGCGGTATTTTCTTTAAGGTGCCGCAATTTCCCGGTGATGGCGAAAAATTTGCTGCCCGAATGAACGCGCAGTGCTCAAATCCGACCGCATTGAACGCTGAAATTAAGCCGGATATCGTCGTTGCACTTTTGGAATCTACCCTCAATCCGCATCAATTCGCCTTTACCAAACAGAACATCCCGCCGTTGCCGATGTTTGAACGCCAAAATGATACCGTATTTATCTCTCCATTACGCGTACATACCTTTGCCGGTGCAACATGGCGTTCGGAGTTCGCCTTTCTCGCCGGACTTCCGCCGACGGATTACGGCGCCTTGGCTAACGGTGTGTTTTATTCCGTAGTGCCGCACTTACAATCGGGCTTAATCAAAAATTTACGTGCGCAAGGTTATTTCTGTGTGGCACTCTCGCCGTTCACCAAAGGTAACTACAACGCTAAATCCGCCTATGATCATTTTGCCTTCGATTTGATGTTGCAACCGCAAGACTTAGGCTATCCGGCGCCCTTTAGCAAAAACTTGTGGACGATCAGCAGCGAGGAAATGATGGCTTACACCCGTATGATTTTAGAAAAAAAACATCCCGCACTGGAAAACCTCAATCAACCGTTGTTCGTTTACGTGCTCACCATGCGCGAACACGGTCCCTATAATTTAGAGATGGAAAATATCTATGGGCTCGAAATGCCTGCTCTTGGCGCCAAAAGTATTTCGTCGTTAAACGATTACACGCAACGCATCGTGGCGTTAAACGATGCCGTTGAAAGTATGGGGCAGTATTTGCACGAACGCGGCAAACCGTTTGTATTCGGTTATTTCGGTGATCATCAAGTGGCATTTGATAATCAAATACCGGCGAAAAAAGGTGATTTCCCTTCTCCGGACTGTATTACGCAACTTATAGTAAGAAGCAATTGCGCAAAACAATTTGAGCAAACGCAAGATTTCTTAGATTTGGCCTTTGCCGGCGGTTTAATAATGGAAATTGCAGGACTGCAAGCAAAAGACGATTTTATGAAAGCTAATCAAGCGATGCGCAAACTTAGCGATGGCAGATTGGAAGATGCGGCGGATAAGCAATTAGTGAACGATTACCGCAGTTATCTCTATCAAATTTTAAAGATTGCACAATAATTCGGCGTGATGTAGCAAATGATTGAAACTATCCGAGTGGAGCATGAGTTTGTGTTATCAAATAGCACCGCATTGGAGCCGGCTTTAATGCGGTGCTATTGGGTGAGGTGATTTCAGCTTTGTGCAACGGCTAGATTATTTCGTGATAATGTAAAATTTTTGTAAAAACTATCGGATTATTATTTAAATTTGACTACAATAACCGTGAGTTTTTTCAAAAATAAGGAGCTTATATGAAAACGAAAACTCTTTTGGCATTAGCGGTAAGTACCGTTTGCGCGGTAAGCGTGGTAAACGCGCAAGAGGCGATGAAACCGGCCACAAAATCTATTGAAGTGAAAGTGCAACAACTTGATCCGGTTAACGGTGACAAAGATGTAGGTACGGTTACCATCACTGAATCTAACTACGGCTTAGTTTTCACACCGAATTTAAAAGGTTTGTCTGAAGGTTTACACGGTTTCCACATTCACCAAAACCCAAGCTGCGAACCGAAAGAAAAAGACGGTAAACTCACCGCAGGTTTAGGCGCCGGCGGTCATTGGGATCCGAAAGATACCAAACAACACGGCTATCCATGGCAAGATGACGCCCATTTAGGCGACTTACCGGCACTTACCGTATTACACGATGGCACAGCCACTAACCCGGTATTAGCACCGCGTATCAAACATTTAGATGAAGTACGTGGTCATTCCATCATGATTCACGTCGGTGGCGACAATCACTCCGATCATCCGGCACCACTTGGCGGTGGCGGTGCACGTATGGCGTGTGGCGTGATTAAATAAACTGATTTTTAGAAACAAAAGTGTGGTTACAAAAATATTGTTTTTTGACCGCACTTTTTATTTACTGAATAACTTTACTAATTTAGATCTTTTACTTATTTTTTAACGCTGATTTAATCAACATTTGAGTTCCAAACCATCCCCAATAAATGCGGTGATTAACAATCAACCCATCACGGATTTCCATTAGTTCAAGAATATCAACCTGCTCTCCATCCGGAGTTTGGCGAGGATATTCCCACACCAAAACATCTCCTGTAATGA
>NZ_DBHLAM010000048.1:0-50374 GCF_057314195.1 Rodentibacter sp.
AAAATAATGAACAAACATCACTACAAAGTCATTTTCAGCCGCGTGTTAAATCAACTGGTGGTCGTGTCCGAATTGGCAAAAGCGCAAGGCAAAGCGGCAGATGAGAACAATCAAGCGGTGGCGGAAGGTCAAAATAGCACCGCATTGAACCTTCAAAATAGCACCGCATTGAAGTTCCAAAATGGCACCGCATTGACGCTGTCTTTAAAGCCGCTTTGTTTCGGGCTGATGTTGGCTTTGGGTTGGGTGAGTTTGTCTGAGAGCGCCTTGGCGGCACCGAATCCGACCGCCAATGCGGTGCCAAACGGTGTGGCGGAAATGGCCATTCGCGCCGATAAATCTGCGCCAAGCAACCAACAGGCGACGATTCTGCACACCGCCAACGGCTTGCCGCAAGTGAACATCCAAACGCCGAGCGCGGCGGGCGTGTCGCGTAATCAATATGCTCAATTTGACGTCGCCGAAAAAGGCGCGATTTTAAACAATGCGCGCAACACCGCACAAACACAAATGGCCGGCTGGGTGCAGGGCAACCCGAATTTGGCGCGTGGCGAAGCGAAAGTGATTTTAAACGAAGTCAATTCGGCAAATCCGAGTCGCTTAAAAGGCTACGTGGAAGTGGCGGGGCGAAAAGCCGATGTGGTGATTGCCAACCCGAACGGCATTGCGTGCGACGGCTGTGGCATCATCAATGCCGGCAGAGCAACAATGACGACAGGCCACGCACAAATGGAAAACGGCGAATTAAAAGGCTTTGAAGTCAAAGGCGGCAAGCTCAGCGTCGGAGGCAACGGGCTGGACAACCGCCAAGCGGATTACACCGACATCATCGCCGAACGGGTGCAAATTGACGGCGGCCTGTGGGCGAACAAAGGCATTAAAGTCACCACCGGGCAAAACAAAGTCGACAAGAATAATCAAAGCGTCGTGTACGTTGGCGACCGCGCGAACGCCCCAAATAGCACCGCATTGAACGCTCAAAACAGCACCGCATTGAACGCAGAGGATGCCGAAAATCCGGTTTACACCGTGGACGTCAGCCGCCTCGGCGGTATGTACGCCGAGAAAATTACGCTGGTGGATAACGGCGCGGGCTTAGGCGTACGTAATACCGGCCACATCGGCGCCTCGGCGGGTAATGTGCAAATTGACAGCCAAGGACGAATTGTCAACGAAGGCACCCTCAGCGCAACCCAACAAGCCCACCTTCGGGCCAAAGGCGATATTCAAAATAGCGGTAAAATGGAAACGCAACAAGGCGGAATTAAACTTGCCTCACAGCACCGCATTGAACAAAATGGCGCCGTCCTCACTCGCCAAGGCGCGATTTCTTATCAAGCGAAAGAAAATATTTCTCAGCGTGGTGAAAGCATCGCAAAAGGCAATATTATGTATCAAGCCCAAAACATTCACACCGAAAAAGACGCATTAATTGCTGCGGGTGTGAATACTGACGGCAAAACGCGTAGGTTAGAAACCCAACACGCGCAAGGTGCGAATATTACGCTCAATGCCAACGAAACGGTGACTTCCCGCGCCAAACATTTAGCCGGTGGGCAATTACGCGTCGATGCCGTTTCGGTGGATTTAGCGCAAAGCCGGGTAAGCGCATACGGCATTCACCTTCGCTCAAGCCAATCGCCATTAGTGTTAAATCAGGCGACGTTATATAGTGAAGGGCAAACAGGTTTAACGTCACCGCAGCATATTGATACGCAAGCGGCAAATCTCAATGCACAAAACTTTGTGGTGAATAGCGCGCAGCTGAATAATCAACAAGGCAACTGGATTCAGCGCGGTCGTGAAACGCTTACGTTAAACTTGAGCGCAAGATTAAATAACAGCCGAGGCCGCATCGCAACTGAGGGTGTGTTATCCCTTCAAACGCCATCGATTCAAAACAGCCAAGGCGTGCTTTGGTCAAACCACCGTTTGCAACTGGATGCGCAAGGCGGACGGATTGACAATCAAGCCGGTAACCTTTTTGGCAAATATCAATTAAGTGCGAATACGATAAGTCTTAATAACCGACAAGGCGAAATCTCAAGCGCTAACGCTTCCATCACGACACAGCAGATAAACAATGAAGGCGGTAAGCTGATTTCAAATGAACAAACTCATCTCAATGTGACGGCGCTAAATAATCAACGCCAAGGTTTAATCTATAGCCAAGGCAATATCACACTGAATACGCAAACAATTTCTAACCAAGCGGGGGAAATTATCGGGGCGAAGATCGCCGCTACTGCGCAACAGATGGATAACGATGGCGGCAAGCTGATTTCAGATAAACAAGCTCACCTCAACGTGACGGCACTCAATAATCAGCGCCAAGGCTTAATTTATAGCCAAGGTAACACCACGCTAAACACGCAAACCCTGCAAAATCAAAACGGGGTTATTTCATCACGTATTCATACTGCCGTTGAAACAAGCGCTTTAGATAATCAACAAGGCCTCATTCAAAGTGAGCGGGAGTTGATCCTTAACGCACAACAGCTTAACAATGCGCAAGGAAAAATATCTGCGCAAGATTTGACGCTGTCCGGCGACACCGCCGATAACAAAGAAGGTGTAATTGAAGCCGACAATGCAATACTCAACTTCAGCGTACTAGATAATCAAGGTCAAAGTGATGCGGGCTCGCTTGTTCGTGCTAGCAAGCGATTAGTGCTAAACATCACCCGCATCAATAATCAACACACCAACGCTACACAATCCACGCCGACACAAGGAATTCAAGCAGCCGATTTAGTCATGAATGGCGATGTTCTTGAAAACCAAGGCGGTGGAATTTATGTGGCGAAATCCGCAAATCTTGCCATTAATCAATTATTGAATAATCGACAAGGTGAAATTTTATCTACCGGTCATATTAATATCATTAACCCCGGTTTTACTTTGGCAGTGGATAATACGTTGGGCAAACTGGACTCAGTCATCAGCACCGCATTGCAGGCGAAATCCTTGGTTGACGAGGGTTCAATCAATACCCAAGGTGATTTAGCCATTGATTTAAAGGATAGTTTTACACTAAATCGAGGCTTCGGGGTGGGCCATAATTTAACGTTTCGTACACAAGGGGATTTTGTCAATAACACGAATCTTATTGTAGGGAATCGCGCTTTGATTGAAGGCGCGACAATTCGAAACGAAGCACAGGCCGAAATTACCTCTTCGGATACTCGTCTGCAAAGCCAAACACTAGATAACTTCGGTTTAATTGACGGCAATACCACCTTGATTAAAGCCGGTGAAGCCAATAATATCGGTAAGGCACGTATTTACGGCGGACGGCTCGCCATAGAAGCGAAAAATCTTAACAACCTTGAAGACGCCGACGGCAACGCCGCCACGATTGCCGCACGCGAACGTCTCGATTTAGGCGTAGCTAACCTCGTCAATCGCAATCATTCCCTCATTATGAGTTTGGGCAATCTCTATATCGGCGGAAAATTGGATAAAAATAATCAAACGCTCGGTTATGCTAATGATATTGATAACGGCAGCGCAACTATCGAAGCATTAGGTAGCGGTCGAGTGCAAACCCGTCATCTCTTAAATCATGATTTACATCTAAAACTGGGTGACAAAATAAAACATGAAAGAATTAAAGAAGTGTCTTTAGGCAGTAATACACATCGTTATCGTGACGGCAAAGACGGCTATTTTAATTTAAATAACGGCAGTCGTAATCCGAACTCCTATTTTCAATTAACCAACGGGCACCGCATTGAAGGCTTCGGCTGGAAGATTTGGGAGTTCACAAGAACAACTGTCACCAGTACGATTGAACATCAAGATCCGGGTAAGATTTTAATGGGAGGCGAACTTCATCTTTCCGGTGAAAATCTTCATAACCGACACAGTCAAATCTTAGTGGGACAAAAATTACTATTGGATGACAACGCCTTTCTTCAAAGCAGCGATAAAGTCTTAAGTAGCGCCCTTTCCAGACTCAATAACGAGGATCTCATCGGCGAGATAAATATTGTTGATAACGGCGATTTTGCGCAAGAATATCGGGTGAGAAAGAAAAAAGGCCGCAAAGGGCATAATCATTACCATCACCATAGCGCCTTTAACGATGTACATGCTACGCAACACTTTAATTTCGGTTTAGAACTATTGAAAATTGGCGAACCGATTGTTTCAGTCGGTGCAACCGTTGATGAGAAATCGGATTTTCAAGGCGTCTCCGTTACACAAAAAACGCCATTAAATACCGATTTAACGGGAAATCCTGTAAATACGGGGAGTATTACTTCGGGTATGGTAAAAAACCGAGATGAGCTCGGTATTAAAACCCATTTGCCGGAGATTACACTACCGCAGGGAAGCCTGTATAAAATTAATCCGAGTTCAACCTCTTCGTTTTTAGTGGAAACGGATCCGCGTTTTACCGATCGCAGTAAATGGTTAAGTAGTGATTATATGTTTAAACAACTTAATAACGATCCGCAAAATCAACTAAAACGCTTAGGTGACGGTTTTTATGAACAACGTTTAATTAACGAACAAATCAATCAGCTCACAGGCAGACGTTTCTTAGACGGTTATTTATCCGATTATGAGCAATACAAGGCCTTAATGGATAACGGGGTACTGTATGCAAAAAAACTGAATCTGATTCCGGGCGTAGCCCTTTCTGCCGAACAAATGAAAGCTTTAACATCAGATATGGTTTGGATGGTGAACCGCGAAGTTATCTTGCAAGACGGTACAAAAACGACTGTGCTAACTCCGCAAGTTTATCTTGTCGGACGTAATACGCATGTAAACAGCCGTGGCGCACTGATCTCTGCGAATGAGGTAATAATTAACACGCAAGGTAATGTACAAAACGGCGGTATTATTGCCGGGCGCAATCTTACGCACTTGAGCGCAAACAATATTGAAAACCAAGGAGGAAAACTACAAGGCCGAGATGTGTATTTATTTGCAAAAAATCGTTTGCATAATTTAGGCGGTGCACTTTCTGCCGAACAAAATCTTACAGCAAAAGCAAAAAATATTGATATTGAAAGCACCCTGTCTGAAACCTCGGATAACGGACACTTTAAACATAAAAATATTGACCGCATCGCGACGATTCAAGCCGGAGATAAAGATAATCATACCAATATCGCCCTTTATGCAACAGAAGAGTTGACAGTAAAAGGGGCGAATATGGATATCAAAGGCAATGCGACTTTCCAAGCCGGCAACAAACTTCACCTTGGCACGATTGAAACGGAAAATAAACAACACTTTATTAAAGACGGCGACAACTACTACAAACTTCATCAACAAAATGAAGTAGGAAATCGGTTAAACATTGAAGGTGATGGTCGTTTTATCGGCGACGCCGAAATTGAAATGCGCGGTGTTTCAGCCACAAGTAACGGCACAATAGATATGCTTTCCCATGGTGACATTAATATTCAAGAAAGCCGTCAAAAAGAAAGCCTTGCCGAAGGGACAAAGTGGACGAAACGCGGGATGTTCCAATCTAAAACCGAAATTCGTCGCCATAATCACAACTACAATCTGGCGGAAGCATCAAATTTAGATGCGAATAAAATCAACATTCAATCCACTCATGGCGATGTCACGCTACAAGGCTCCAATGCGGTGTCGGAAAAGGACTTCACGGTTAGCGCAAAAAACATTGCAATTAAAGAAGCTGAAAATAACGTTTATTCCGATGATTTTCACGCGAAGAAAAAATCCGGCGTACTGACCGGCGGAGGCATAGGCATTACATTCGGCGCCCAAAAACAAACCGTCGAAAGCGACCAAACCAAACGCTATGCGCAAGGCAGTCAGGCGGGAAGTTTGAACGGCAATACGAACATCGTTGCTGACAAAACTTACACGCAAACGGCCAGCACGGTGAGTAGTGTAAACGGCAATGTGAATATCCTCGCCCAGAAAGTCGGCATTCAAGCTGCCGATGACAGATACGAAACCAACACCAAACAAACCTTCCAACAAAAAGGCTTAACCATCGCCATTACTTCGCCAATACTCTCGGCGCTTCAGGCAGTGCAAGGCGCGGTACAATCCGTAGAAAAAGTCGGACAGAGTAAAAATGACCGAGTGAACGCGATGGCCGCGGCCAATGCGGGGATGAGTGCGTATCGTGCTTATCAGGCGGTGAATGGGGCGAAAGACGCGGTAAAAAGTGTGGCTGATGCGGGCAACATCACCAAAGACGGCGTGGACAGCTTGGTCGGTATTCAAATTACCTATGGGCAACAAAAAAGCGAATCGAAAACCCATACCGAGGGCAAAACCGCTGCTACAAGCGAAGTCAATGCGGGCGGAAAAGTCAATGTCACGGCAACAGGGGCGAACAAAGACTCGACCATCCATATAGAAGGCGCTGATGTATCCGGCAAACAAGGAACGCATCTTGCCGCTGATAATCAAGTAAACATTAAAGCCGCCGAACAAACACATAAAGAACGCAGTACCAACAAATCCAGCGGATTCAATGTGGGTGTAGCGATTAAAGTTGGCAGCGGTGTAGCAGCCGGTGTTACGGTTGGTGGCAACTATGGTAAAGGCTACGGTAACGGCGATGAAACCACTTATGTGGCAAGCCATGTAGGCGATATGAACAGCCAGACAACAATTCATGCAGGCGGTGATGCGAACCTCATCGGTAGCCAAGTGAAAGGCAAGCGTGTTGAAGTCAATACTGAAAATCTCAACATTGAAAGCTTGCAAGACAAATCCACTTATAAAGGTAAGCAAATGAATGTAAGTGGTAGTGTGACAGTGGGCTACGGTTTCTCTACCGGTGGCAGCTACAGCCAATCTAAAATTAACGCCGATCATGCCAGCGTAAATGAGCAGGCAGGGATTTATGCAGGTGATGATGGCTATGACATCAACGTCAATAAACACACGGACTTAAAAGGTGCGCTTATCACATCTACGCAGAAAGCAGAAGATGACGGTAAAAACCAAATCTCCACCGCTACACTCTCCCATGCCGATATTGAAAACCACTCAAACTACAGCGGTTCAAGCTTTGGTTTGAGTGGCAGTGTGGCGGCGAATTTTGAGACACCGTTTGGGAAAGATGGTCAAGTACAAAGTAGTAAACAGGCGGTGGATGATAATGGCAATCTAATTTATAGAAACGACCGAGGAGAAATGACCACAGAAGCCAAAAATGCGCAGGGTAAAGACAACGCAAAACAACTTGCTACAGGTTGGAATTCTTTAGAAACCTCAACAGGATTTGGCATTGGGCGAGATAAAGAAAGTCAAAGTAGCGTGACAAAAAGTGGTATTAATACCAAGAATATTGAAATTATAGACCAAGCGGAACAACTGGCGAAAACCGGTGAAACGGTTGAGCAGACGCTAGATAGCATTAAAACCGATGTAACTACGGATAATGCAGAGCAGCATTCCGGCAAGTTGGAAAATCATTTTGATAAAGACAAGGTGATGAAAGAGCTCAACATTCAAGTGAAAGTTACTCAAGATTTTCGTAAAAATGCCTTCTCAATGATTGATGCCTATGTGCTTCCAAAACAGGCTGAATTGAGAAAACAAATCAAGGAAGCCAAAACGGAAGAGGAAAAGACCGCACTTTATGGAGCAATTTATAAATTGCAATATCAAAAACGTTTGCTTGAAACCGTGGTAGGCATCGTATCGGGTTCGCCTGATGTTGCAATAACACAAGGAACTTTGCAATTAGCCGCAACGAAGATGAGAGAGGAGACTTTGGCCAATTCAAGATTATTTAAAGGTATTAAAGATGCTAAGACTGGTCAAGTATATCGAAATGATTCTTATGATAGTGGGTATTTTGATGGGGTTAAGTTAGGTGGGGTTAGACTAGATATTAATGCTATTTGTAATCCTAATGTAGGCAATTGTGTTCATAATGATGATGGAACAATAACTTTTGAAGGGGGAGATAAATACCCAACTCTAGATAAAGTATTTACCCCAAATAATGATTTTGCTAGTGACTTTTATGGTCCAACTGGAGGCCATCAACCAGAAAAAGGAGGATGGTATTTGCCATATGGAATAACAATTCCATATGAGAAAGGTAGTCTGTCTGATATGGCGGTAGAGTCATTTGCTGGAACTCACGATCTATTGGGTGGACAAATGTGGGGATGGTATGACAAACAAGGAAATACAGTACCTAAAAATAAGCTTACTGGAGTAGTATCAGATATAACCACCGTTGTTGCAATACCTGTGTCTGCGCCATTTGCGCTATCTGATGTATTATCATCAGATACATTTGAACTTTTGATGAAAATAGGGGGGAAATAAAAATGAAAAAGTTTTTGATGATATCTCTATTATTCCTTCATGGTTGCTATTGGCATAATGGGTGTCTGTATACAGCGCAAATGGTTAATTGCTATATGGATAAAGTGCCATTTTCTTCTATCGCTTATTATCAAAAAATAGATAGTATCGGACATACTGATATAAATCAGCGCTGGAGAGATGCTGAATTGTGTGGAGCTAAATATGGAGATAGTAATTTATGGAGTGTTATTAAACCCCAAAATTTCCGAAATGAATTTCGTATTTGTATGGAAAGTAAAGGATATCATATATTTGACAGCTCAGAATGTGGTGTAAAAGAACCTAAAAGCTTGAACAAGGGGATATGTAATGAATAGCCTACTAAGTAACAACTGCTATTGCAATACCAGTATCCGTACCATTTGCTTTATCCGATGTAATGTCATCAGATATGTTTGAACTTTTGATGAAAATAGGAGGTAAATAAAAATGAGGTACTCCTTATTTCTTCTTTGTTTTATATTAAACGGATGTTGGTACTCAAACGGATGTTTTTATACTCCACAAATGGTTAATTGTGTTGATAAAGGCAAATCATGGCCAGCTATAGCACATTATCAAAAGCCTTATAGTATAGGTAAAACTAATTCACACCAGCGTTGGAAAGATGCTGTTAAGTGCGGAGCTGAATATGGTGATTATGATTTGAAAAAGCTTCATAGTGATAATTATGAAAAATTTCATAGTTGTATGGAAACAAAAGGATATAAAAAATTTTGGCCCGCAGAATGCGGTTATAAAAATTCCAAATGGGATAAGGGGATATGTAATGAATAGCTTAGTAAAAATGGGGGGATTTCAATCGGTTAAAGGGAGATGGAATCCCCTAGATAGAGCGCGTCTCCTGACCACAGCTATTCGAAACCTTAACTGTAGAAGATCAAACCCAATCTGACAGTCTCCCATTTAAAAACTCGTGCCTGTCAGATTAAATCTGATCTTCTACAGGTCAGCATCAATGTGTAGTGATGTTTCGACAAAAATTCACTATAATTCGTCCTTTTTAAGAAACATTATGCTACTACCCTCTCTGCAATCTGCAAAATTAATTCGACGTTATAAACGTTTCCTTGCCGATATTGAATTGCCAAACGGCGAAGTAATAACTATTCACTGTGCCAACACCGGTGCAATGACCGGCTGCGGTGAAAAAGGCGATATCGTTTGGTATTCTCGCTCTGACAACCAAACCCGTAAATATCCCCATTCTTGGGAACTCACCCAACTGCCAAACGGCCAACTTTGCTGTATCAATACGCATCGCTCTAATCAACTGGTGTTCGAAGCATTACAAAACAAGCAAATTAAAGCGCTGGCAATGTACGATGAAATTCATCCTGAAGTTAAATACGGCGAAGAAAACAGTCGCATAGACTTCCTTTTAAAAGGCAAAGGCTTGCCGGATTGTTATGTGGAAGTGAAATCTATTACGTTGGTAAAAGACGATCTAGGCATGTTCCCCGATGCCGTCACTACGCGCGGACAAAAACACGTGCGCGAATTACTGACAATGAAAAAACAAGGTTATCGCGCTGTAGTGCTATTTGCCGGGCTACACAATGGTTTCAAGCATTTCAAAATTGCTGAATATATTGATCCTGAATACGATCGCTTGTTGAAAGAAGCAATCGAACAAGGCGTAGAGGCCTATGCCTATGCAGGAGAATTTAAGATTTCTGATGGAATTCCAACTGCACTCACATTGACGGAAGCCGTTCCTTATATCAAATAAATAAATTTGAGAATTATTTGCATTTAGTTATTGACAAGATTATTGAGAACAATTATCATCTAACCATTCCAACAACAATATTAGATAATCACTCCAACATTCCCGCCTATTTCCCCACAAATAGGCGTTTTTTTTTATTCACAATTCATTCATAATCCCTATAATAAAGCCCTTTACAAAACACAATTAGGAAATAACGATGACTGATATTAATACCGTTCTCGCAGAACTAAAGCGCGGTACGGATGAAATCCTTTCAGAAGCGGATTTAATCGAAAAATTGAAAGAAAATCGCCCTTTAAAAGTAAAATTAGGCGCCGACCCGACTGCCCCGGATATTCATTTGGGACATACCGTAGTGTTAAATAAATTACGTCAATTCCAACAGTTCGGTCACGAAGTATATTTCTTAATCGGTGATTTCACCGGTATGGTAGGCGACCCGTCAGGCAAAAACGCCACCCGCCCTCCCCTTAGCCGCGAAGACGTGCTACGCAATGCAGAAACTTACAAAGAACAGATTTTCAAAATTTTAGATCCGGCAAAAACTAAAATCGTGTTCAATTCCGAATGGTTAGGCAAACTCGGAACCGAAGGCATGATTCGCTTGGCAAGTAACTACACCGTTGCCCGTATGTTGGAACGTGACGATTTCAAAAAACGCTTCAACAATAATCAACCGATTGCCATCCACGAATTTATCTATCCATTATTGCAGGGACACGATTCCGTCGCATTAAGTGCAGACATCGAACTGGGTGGAACCGACCAAAAATTCAATTTATTAGTCGGTCGCGAATTACAAAAATCCGCCGGCAAAAAACCGCAGGTCGCCATCACTATGCCATTGCTCGTCGGTTTAGACGGCGAGAAAAAAATGTCTAAATCGCTAGGTAACTATATTGGCGTGACTGATGCACCAAATGACATGTTCGGTAAAATCATGTCGATTTCGGACGATTTAATGTGGGATTGGTATAACTTACTTTCATTCCGCCCATTAAGCGAAATCGCACAACTAAAAGCGGATGTAGAAAACGGCAAAAATCCGCGTGACGTAAAAATTTTACTGGCTAAAGAAATTATCGCGCGTTTCCATAATGAAGCCGCGGCTGATGCCGCCGAACAAGAATTTATCAATCGTTTCCAAAAAGGTGCCATACCGGATGAAATGCCAGAATTCACTTTCACGGACGAAATCGGTTTAGCGACTTTATTAAAAGAAGCCGGCCTCGTTCCTTCCACTTCTGAGGCAATTCGTTCCGCGCAACAAGGCGGCGTGAAAATCAACGGCGAAAAAGTGGGAGATGTAAAAGTCAACGCGCCAAAAGGCACAAATATTTACCAAGTAGGCAAACGCAAGTTTGCACGCGTAACGGTGAAATAAAAATGGAAATTAACCGCGCTTTTAAAGTGCGGTTATTTTTTAATTAAAGAATCAACATAACACAAAGAAATGGCTATGAAGTCGCAATGAAAGTTGAAATTAGCACCGCATTGAAGCCTTTATTTTCGCGGTCATTACGTGCCATAAATGGAAAACACGAAGAAGCTCAATAGCAATATTTATAAATACGCTGTTATCAACAAAAGGAAAATACTATGAGCCAAAAAATTTGGGTAACCGGCGATGCCGTGGTGGATTTGATTCCCGACGGTGAAAATCATTATTTACGTTGTGCGGGTGGGGCGCCGGCTAACGTGGCAGTGGGCGTGGCGCGCTTAGGTTGTCAGAGTGCCTTTATCGGACGCGTGGGCAACGATCCACTCGGTCAATTTATGCAAGAAACGCTAAATGCGGGAAACGTGGATATCACACATATGATTCTCGATCCACAACATCGCACTTCAACGGTTGTGGTCGGTTTAGATAACGGCGAACGCAGTTTCACCTTTATGGTGAATCCGAGTGCCGATCAATTCCTGCAAACTACCGATTTACCGCCGTTCCAAGCGGGCGAGTGGTTGCACTGCTGCTCCATCGCGCTGATCAATAACCCGTCGCGCGAAGCAACCTTTGAAGCGATTCGACGCATTAAAGTGGCGGGCGGCTTCTTCTCGTTCGATCCGAATTTGCGTGAATCCCTTTGGGCTAATTTAGATGAAATGAAAACCGTGGTGATGGAAGCGGTGGCACTGGCAGACGTATTGAAATTCTCCGAGGAAGAACTCACCCTGCTTACTAACACCGATAGTTTGGAAAAAGCGTTCGAACGCATCACCACGCTTTATCCGGAAAAATTAATTATCGTGACCCTTGGCAAAGAGGGCGCGTTATATCATTTTGCCGGTAAAAAAGACGTGGTGGTCGGCAAAGCGTTAAAACCGGTCGATACCACCGGTGCAGGCGACGCTTTCGTAGGGGGATTACTTGCGGGACTCGCTCAACATCCAAACTGGCAAGAAGATGATGTGTTGCAGCAAGTTATCCGCCAAGCCAATGCCTGTGGTGCACTTGCCACAACGGCCAAAGGCGCGATGTCGGCCTTGCCTAATAAAGCGCAACTCACTGAATTTTTAGCCGATTAATCATAAGGTGCGTGAATAACGATATTCACGCACCTTGATTTTATTTACGTACATAAATTTTAATCTGTACCATTTCCATTTCTGACAGAAGATTCAAATGATTATTTTCAATAACGGCAAATACAAAAGCCTCCTTGCTGCCGCACCGGGCGAGCTCAATGCGGTGCTGAAAACAGTAGCCGGCGACAAAGATTTTTATCCGACTTACCACCTTGCGCCGCCAACCGGCTTATTAAACGACCCAAATGGATTGGTGTTTGATGGCGAAAAATATCATCTTTTTTATCAATGGTTTCCGTTTGATGCATTGCACGGTATGAAACATTGGAAACATTTCGTCACACATGATTTTCACACTTATCAAGCGGCCGACGATTTAATTCCTTGCAAATTATTCGAATCGCACGGTTGCTATTCTGGCGGCGCATTGAAAGTGGGCGACAAATTGGCAATGTTCTATACCGGCAACACTCGCCGACCGAGCGATAATCAACGCGTACCGTACCAAAATCTAGCGATTTTCGATTTAGACGGTAAACTCATCGACAAGCGTCCATTAATCGAAAATGCACCAGCCGGCTACACCGAGCATGTGCGCGATCCGAAACCTTATTTCGCCCAAGACGGCAAAATTCGCTTCATCTGCGGTGCGCAACGAGAAAACCTTAGCGGCACCGCAATTATTTTTGAAATGGATAACTTAAACGACAAGCCGCGTTTGCTCGGCGAACTTGCCGTGCCGGCATTTAACAATCACAAGGTATTTATGTGGGAATGCCCGGATTTGTTTAAATTAAGTGATAAAGACATTTTTATTTGGTCGCCACAAGGCAAAGATCGAGCACCGCATCAATTTCAAAATAACTACCACGCCACTTATGCTATCGGGCACTTGAACGGTAATACGCTGGAAGCCAAACATATCGCCGAACTCGACCAAGGTTTCGACTTTTACGCACCACAAACTTTCAGTGGCTTAGAAAATAAAGAAAGCACCCTGATGTTCGGTTGGATCGGCTTACCGGATCTCACTTATCCAACAGATAAATTCAAATGGCATTCTGCCCTCACATTACCTCGCGAAATTCATTTAGAAAACAATCGGTTATATCAACATCCGATTGCAAAAATCTATGAAAATCTGACCGCAGTTTCAACCTTCACCTTGCAAGGGAAAATGCACGTCGCCGATTTAGATCGTGCTTATTTAAAATTTGATGCGGGCAATAAACCATTTAAATTGAATTTCTTTGCCAATGAAAAAGGCGAGTATTTAAGCTTATCTTACGAAAATAGTTTGATTTGTTTGGATCGTAGTCAATCCGAGCAAACCGAGTTAATGAAAAAATTCGGAACGCAGCGTTATTGCGAAGTGGAAGAATTGCATTTGGTAGAAATTTTCTTTGATCGCTCAATTGTGGAGATTTTCATAAATAACGGTGAGAAATCGATGACGTCACGCTTCTTTATCGCAGAAAGAGAAAATCTGATAAGCTCGGATCGTTCGTTAGACATTGAAATTGGTTATCCTAAACCAATTCAGTATGTTTAACTAAAATCAACTTCGTTAATAACGAATAATGTTGAAAATAAATCATCTAGGAAAATTAATGATCTGGAAAAAAACATTTACACTGCCGCAACTTAACGAAATGGGAAAAAACTGTGCAGTGGGACATCTCGGCATCGAAATCTCAGCATTCGGCGACAATTGGTTGGAAGCAAGCATGCCGGTAGATCATCGCACGACACAGCCTTTCGGTTTACTGCACGGCGGCGTTTCGGTAGCGCTGGCGGAAACCGTCGGATCGCTGGCAGGTTTTCTTGCTGTGGAGGAAGGCAATGCGGTGCTCGGAGCAGAGATCAGCGCTAATCATCTTCGCCCGGTGAGACAAGGCAAAGTCACGGCCAAAGCGACGCCAATTAATTTAAGCCCCAATACCCATGTTTGGCAAATTGACATCCGCACGGAAGAAGATAAACTTTGCTGCCTTGCACGATTAACGCTTTCTATTATCACGCTATGACAATAACAAAAAAATTTGGAGTCATTTTAGCCAATTTAGGCACGCCTGACGAACCGACATCTTCCGCCATTTCCCGCTATTTATGGGAGTTTTTAACGGATCCGCGCGTGGTGGATTTACCGCGCTGGAAGTGGTTTCCGTTACTAAAAGCGATTATTTTACCGCTACGTTCCAAACGCATCGCGAAAAATTATCAAGCCATTTGGACAACACAAGGGTCGCCTTTATTCGCCATTACCAAACAGCAACAACAGGCATTGCAAACTTATTTGAGCGCACAAGGAATTGATGTGCAAGTTGAAATCGCCATGACTTACGGCAATCCGTCAATGCGAAGTGCGGTCAAAAATTTGCTTAAAAGTCAGGTGGAAAAAATTATCGTTTTGCCGCTTTATCCGCAATATTCCAGTACCACTACGGGCGCTTTGCTTGATGCTTTTGCCAATGCGCTGAAACAAGAACGCGGTTTTGTGCCTTTTGATTTTATCCATTCCTATCATTTAAATGAAAACTACATTAATGCCTTGGCACAATCCGTTCAAGCGCGCTTAAAAGCTGACGAGTTTTTGTTATTCTCTTATCATGGCATCCCGCTGCGTTATGAAAATATGGGCGATTATTATCGCGAACATTGCAAACAAACCACTATCGCAGTGGCGGAAAAGCTTGGTTTAACGAAAAACCAATGGGCGATGAGCTTCCAATCGCGTTTTGGTCGCGAAGAATGGTTACAGCCTTACACCGATAAGTTTTTGCAAAATGCAAGTGCGCAAGGGATTAACAAAATTGCGGTAATTTGTCCCGGTTTTGCTGCAGATTGCTTGGAAACCATTGAAGAAATTGATGAAGAAAACCGCGAGTATTTCTTAACGCATGGCGGCGAGTCTTATCAATATATTCCGGCCTTGAATGCGGTGCCCGCGCACATTGCAATGATGGGAAAATTAATTTTAGAAAAAATCATATAAAAATCGCATAAAAAAGCGCGGGTTCAATGCCGCGCTTTTTACGTTCTCATTGTTTTAACGAATTTCCACCAAGATTCGCGCTTCCGGCTTACGCGCGATCAGCTTGCCGATTTCATAAATCTCAATTCCCTCTTGCTGTGCAATATCAAGAAGTTGTCGCTCACTTTCCGGTTTCACCGCCACCAGCAAACCGCCTGAGGTTTGCGGATCGCACAACACCGCTTTTTGATAATCCGTTAAAGCGCCGACTTTATCTCCGTAACTGTCAAAGTTACGCGTCGTACCGCCCGGCACGCAGCCTTCTGCAATATATTCCGGCACGCCATCCAGCGTATGAATGCGATCGAAAAATAGCACCGCATTGAGATTCGCACCTTCGCAGACTTCAATCAAATGTCCAAGTAAACCGAACCCCGTCACATCCGTCATTGCTGTCACGCCGTCCACTTCAGAAAATCGGCTACCGATGCTATTCATCCGGCACATCATTTTTGTTGCTAAGCCTTGGTGTTCGGCTTTTAGCTTGCCTTTTTTCTCCGCGGTAGTCAGCACGCCGATACCAAGCGGTTTGGTTAAATAAAGCTTACAACCGACTTGCGCCGACGCATTACGTTTGACTTTTTCCGTATTGATCACGCCCGTTACTGCCAAGCCAAAAATTGGTTCCGGCGCATCAATAGAATGCCCTCCGGCAAGAGAAATGCCCGCTTGATGACAAGCAAAACGTCCGCCATCGACGATTTTTTGTGCGATTTCCGCCGGTAATTGATTAATCGGAAAACCTAAAATCGCAATTGCCATAATCGGCTTACCGCCCATGGCAAAAATATCGCTGATGGCATTGGTTGCCGCGATGCGTCCGAAATCAAAAGGGTCGTCCACAATCGGCATAAAGAAATCCGTAGTACTAATAATCGCGCTACCGTTGCCCAAATCGTAAACCGCCGCGTCATCCGCTGTGTCATTACCGACCAATAAATTCGGATCGACAAAATTTTCAAGTTGCGTTTGTAAAATAGTCCCTAACACCTTAGGCGAAATTTTACAGCCTCAACCCGCGCCATGGCTGTACTGAGTTAAACGAATTTCGTCCGTCATACTGCATTCCTTGTGATAAATGGATGGCGAATTATACCTTTTTTGCGATGAAAGTGCGGTCAAAAAATCAAACGTTTTTGCTATACTGCCGCGAAAATTTTAATTTACCGATTTTTGCTTATTGTAACAATGAAACACAAACGCCCGACTCTGCAAGACATCGCCGAACATCTCGGCATCACCAAAATGACAGTCAGCCGCTATTTGCGCAATCCGAACGCCGTCGCACAAGAAACCCGGCACCGCATTGCTGCGGCTATCGAGCGCTTCGGTTATATACCCAATCGTGCACCGGAAATATTATCCAACGCGAAAAGCAAAGCCATCGGCGTACTGTTGCCATCGCTCACCAATCACGTTTTTGCCGACGTGTTGAAAGGCATTGAACTGATCGCCGACGAAGCGGGCTATCAGACCATGCTGGCGCACTACGGTTATAGCGTCAAAAAGGAAGAGGACCGCATCGAAAGCCTGCTTTCCTATAATGTGGACGGGCTGATCTTGTCGGAAAATTACCATTCGTTGCGCACGCTAAAAATGATTGAAGTGGCAAACATTCCGGTGATCGAAATTATGGACAGTAGCCAAGCGGGCATTCAACAAGTGATCGGTTTCGATAATGTGGCGGCGGCGCAATCAATAGTGGAAACGATGATTTCGCGCGGACATAAAAATATCGTGTATTTCACTGCGCGCATGGATAAACGCACCCAACTCAAAATGCAAGGCTACGAACAAGCCATGAAAAAATACGGACTGGAACCTTATAGCCTAATTACCGAAGAAGCCTCGTCATTCACCTTGGGCGGCAAACAATTGCGTGAAATTTTAACCAAACGGCCACAAACCGACGGCATTTTTTGCACCAACGACGATCTGGCCATCGGCGCGCTATTTGAATGTCAGCGCCTCGGCATTGCGGTGCCGACGCAAATCGCCATTGCCGGGTTCCACGGACACGATGTCGGTTTTTCTGTCACGCCAAAGCTCGGCACGGTGATTACACCACGTTTGGACATCGGCAAACGGGCCGCACAAGAATTAATCGCGCGCTTAAACGGCGAACCGTTAAAAGAAGAAATGATTGATTTAGGATTTAAAATTCATTTAGGAGAAAGCCTGTAATATTGCACAGGCTTTTTATGCTGAGCAACGACTAATGAAAATTATATTGAAGTGCCAAACTAGCACCGCATTGAACTGCCGAATCAGCACCGCATTGAAGTGCCGAATTAGCACCGCATTGAACTGCCGAATCAGCAGTCAAAATTAAATCAACGGCTTCAAGGCATTAATGCAACGTTCCACGACTTCGTCAAAACTGCCATCAATATCAATATGAATCACATCAGGTTCGTCTGCACCCGGCACTTCTAAAGTATCGAATTGACTTTTCAGCATTTCCGTTTTCATATAATGCCCTTTGCGTCGTTTCATACGCTCAAGCACCAAATCAAAAGAACCTTCCAAAAACAAAAACTTGACGCTTTCATTGCCGTCGCGAATCAAATCGCGATACTTTTTCTTTAACGCCGAACACACGATAATCCCCACTTCGCTTTTACGTTCCAAACTAAAGGCCGCATCGCGAATACGCTCTAACCAAGGCGCGCGATCATCGTCATTAAGCGGATGCCCTTCGCCCATTTTGATAATATTGGCGCGCGGATGCAAATCGTCGCCGTCGATTAATTTTATCCCCAAACGATGCGCGACTTCCGTTCCTACCGAAGTTTTCCCGGTACTGGAAACGCCCATTAAAATAAAACTTTTGCCTTGTTGCTCATGTTCACTCATCGGATACTCCTTCATTGTTTTCGTTACCATACCGGAATTCACATCAAAATGTTACCAGTAACATTTTATTTTGTGATCATACTCACAAAATAAATTTTCTATAAAAATCAATCGACTTTTGAGAGTAAAAATAATGTGAACAAGCTCACAATTTTAATAAGCAATCGTTTACCAAGCTAAGAATTAAGAGTATGTTACCCGTAACAATTCAACAAGGGGATTTCCTATGCTTATTGCTATTATGATTGCCGCAATTTTATTGCTGCTTTTACTTATCATTAAATTCAAAGTCCACGCTTTTGTGGCATTAATTATCGTGAGCTTACTCACGGCGCTTGCCGCCGGCATTCCGGTAGAAAAAATTCTGCCGACATTGCTCGGCGGTTTTGGTAATACATTGGCCGCTGTCGCCTTATTAGTGGGCTTAGGTGCGATGATCGGGCGTTTGCTGGAAATCACCGGTGGCGCTAAAGTGCTGGCGGATACCTTAATCAACAAATTCGGCGAACAAAAAGCCCCCTTCGCATTAGGCGTGGCGGCGTTACTTTTTGGTTTCCCGATTTTCTTTGATGCCGGTCTTGTGGTGATGTTACCGATCGTGTTCAGCGTAGCGAAACGCTTCGGCGGTTCTGTATTACGTTATGCCTTCCCGGTGGCCGGTGCATTTGCCGTGATGCATGCCTTTTTACCACCGCATCCTGGCCCGGTGGCGTCCGGCGATTTGCTTGGTGTAAATATGGGATTGTTGGTCGTGGTCGGTTTAATTTGCGCAATTCCTACTTGGTATATCGGTACCTATTTATTTAGTACATACATCAGTAAGAAAATCCATGTCGATTTACCGAAAGCCTTCTTGAATGCGGTTGCCATTAGCGAAACCTCCGTACAGAATCCGCCGAGTTTCGCGCGCGTAATCACCGTTTTGTTGTTACCAATTATCTTAATTTTATTCGACACCGGCTTAAACACATTAAGCGTGGCGAAAGTGATTGATGGTTCACAAACTTGGGTGGAAGTCTTACGTTTAATCGGTAAAACGCCAATTGCACTATTAATTACCTTAATCGTAGCGATTTTGTTATTAAAAGATCAACGTAGCTACGAACAAATCGAAAAAATCTGCGATAACGCCTTAGGTCCAATTTGCTCCATCGTGTTAGTGACCGGTGCCGGCGGAATGTTCGGCGGTGTATTACGCGCCAGCGGTATCGGCGACGTACTCTCTACCATGCTGTCTGATACCGGAATGCCAATTATTGTTGCCGCCTTTGTTATTGCCATGGTGATGCGTGTAGCGCAAGGCTCTGCCACCGTTGCATTAACAACTGCCGCCGCCTTAATTTCACCGACCGTTGCCGCAGCGACCGATTTAAGCCAATTTGACCTTTGCTTTATCGTCATTGCGATTGCATCAGGTGCTACCGTGCTTTCTCACGTAAATGACTCAGGTTTCTGGTTAATGAGTCGCTTTCTTGAAATGGACACTAAAACCACATTAAAAACTTGGACCGTTCTTGAAACCTCTATCGGTGTGGTGGGCTTTATTATCGCGTTAATCGGTAGTGTGATTCTTTAATCCTTGAAGTGCTGTCGACCTTAAACCATTTCTAAAATCGACCACACTTTGCTAAAATCAGCCATTATTTTTGCCGTAAGGATAAAACATGGCTGATTTTTCTTTTATCGTTGATATTAACGAACAAAATCTCACCGAAATTCTGCAACAATCCCTTGAAAAAGCGCTAGTGCTCAACTTCTATGCGCCGAGCCATCAGTCTTCAACAGAATTTTTAAGTCTGTTGGAACGGCTGGCTGAGCAATATCAAGGCCAATTTATTTTGGGTAAAGTAAACTGTGAAACAGAACCAATGCTTGCCGCGCAATTCCGTATTCAAGCGTTACCAACCACCTATTTATTCAAAGAAGCGCAAGCCTTAGACGCCTTTCCGGGAACGCTTGATGAAGCAACATTAATTCAGCGTTTAAGCACAATTTTGCCAAAAGAAGAAGAGTTAAAATTCCAACAAGCCTTGGATTTCTTACAGGTAGAAAACTACGATGCGGCATTGCCACTGTTAAAAGACGCTTGGGAATTGTCCAATAAAAAAAATAGCGATGCGGCGCTGCTCTATGCCGAAACCTATATCGCCATGAAGAAAACCGAGCCGGCACAAGAAATTTTGAACCAAATTCCATTACAAGATCGCGACAGTCGCTGGCAAGGTTTGCAGGCGCAAATTGAATTACTGATTCAAGCAGCCGATACGCCCGAAATTCAACAATTGCAAACGGATTACGCCAACAATCCGACACCCGAAATCGCCGTTAAACTTGCCGTACAATTGCACCAAGCAGGCAGAAATGAAGAAGCGTTGACGCTACTGTTCAGTATTTTAAAAACCGATTTAAATATCCTGAACGGCGAAGTGAAACAACAATTTTTAGCCATTTTAAGCGCCATGGGAAACAGCGATCCGCTGACGAATAAATTTCGTCGATTGCTTTATTCACTGTTGTATTAATAGAAAAGCTTATAATCCGCCCCTCGCTTTCGCTCCGTTTGTGCCGAGAGTATCAAAAAACAAAGGGCGGGAATTCAATGCGGTGCTGATTCGCGATATCATTTTAGTCAAGCGCAAAATAGCAATCAAACGCGCCGCCAAACGATTTCAATTTTCAAACGGTTTCAATGCGGTGCTAATTCAGCACTTCGTTATATTCGCCTTTTTGAGACGCGCTCGACATACCACAATGAAGAGCCCGAAGATTTAATCATCAAATCATAAACAAGGATACTTTATGTCAGATATCAAACACGCCAAACTATTAATTTTGGGCTCCGGCCCTGCCGGTTATACGGCGGCGATTTATGCAGCGCGCGCTAATTTAAAACCGGTTCTCGTTACCGGCCTTCAACAAGGCGGTCAACTTACCACCACCGACGAAATCGAAAACTGGCCGGGTGATTTTGAAATGACAACCGGCTCAAGCTTAATGCAACGAATGTTGCAACATGCAGAAAAATTCGGCACCGAAATCCTGTTCGATCACATTAATCGTGTGGATTTGTCTTCCCGTCCATTCAAACTTTATGGCGATGTACAAAATTTCACCTGTGATGCTTTAATCATCGCAACCGGTGCTTCTGCGCGTTATATTGGCCTTCCCTCCGAAGAGAACTATAAAGGCCGCGGCGTTTCCGCTTGTGCGACCTGTGACGGTTTCTTTTATCGCAACAAACCGGTCGCCGTGATCGGTGGCGGTAACACGGCCGTTGAAGAAGCGCTTTATTTAGCCAACATCGCAAGTTGCGTACATTTGATCCACCGTCGCGATAGCTTCCGTGCAGAAAAAATTCTCATCGACCGCTTATACAAAAAAGTGGAAGAAGGCAAAATCGTGCTGCACACCGAGCGCACTTTGGATGAAGTGTTGGGCGACAATATGGGAGTAACCGGCTTGCGTTTAGAAAACACTAAAACCGGTGAAAAAGAAGAACTTAGTCTGGATGGTTTATTCGTGGCAATCGGTCATTCACCGAATACGGAAATTTTCCAAGGCCAATTGGAATTGAACAATGGTTATATCGTGGTGAAATCAGGCCTTAACGGCAATGCCACCGCCACTTCCGTGAAAGGCGTATTCGCCGCCGGTGATGTGATGGATCATAACTATCGTCAAGCCATCACTTCAGCCGGAACGGGCTGTATGGCGGCGTTGGATGCAGAAAAATTTTTGGATGCTCAAGCGTAATTAAAATTTAGGGTGTATGAAACAACGTTTCATGCACCTGTTATCCATTTCTTGTGTGTAGATTTTTCAAATTCACATACTCGCCAATCCTATAATAGTAAAACCCATGAACAAACTTCGCCAAAAATACTTACAAAAATGGCTTCGTGCTCAACAAAAACCCATCAAAAAACTCATGGGCGCGAATATCGCCCTTGCCACGCTTTCCGCGCTGATTTTAGTAGCACAAACCTATTTTCTGGCTACGCTACTTGATAAGCTGATTATGCAAAATGTGCCACGTAATGAACTCATTCCTTATTTTCTCGGGTTAATTGCCGGATTTGCTTTACGTGCAGTGATTCTATGGGCGCGGGAAAAAATCGGCTTCCAATGCGGTCGTAAATTACGTAGTCATATTCGGCAAAAAATTCTCGACAAAATTCACCTTGTCGGCCCGGCGACGATTAATCAAAAACCGGCGGGCAGTTGGGCAAGTATCATGCTGGAACAAGTTGAAAACCTGCATAATTTCTATGCCCGTTTTCTACCGCAACAAAGCCTTTCCGCCATTGTACCGATAGTCATTTTAATTGCGGTATTTCCGTTAAACTGGGCGGCCGGTTTGATTTTAATGATCACTGCTCCGCTTGTGCCTATTTTTATGATTCTGGTAGGCATTGCAGCGGCGGACAGCAGCCAAAAAAATATGGATACATTAGCTCGGTTGAGCGCGCAATTTTTAGATCGCTTACGCGGGCTTGAAACCTTGCGTCTTTTTAACCGCACCGCCGAACAAACCCAACATATCGAAAACAGCACGGAAGATTTCCGCAAAACCACCATGGACGTGCTAAAACTGGCCTTTCTATCTTCCGCCGTATTGGAATTTTTCACATCCGTTTCTATTGCTCTGATGGCGGTGTATTTTGGCTTTAGCTATTTGGGACAGTTGGATTTCGGCAGCTACGGTGCGCCACTTACCCTATTCAGCGGTTTTTTCTGCTTAATTCTCGCGCCCGAGTTTTACCAGCCACTGCGCGATCTCGGCACTTATTATCACGACCGCGCAGCCGGTATTGGTGCGGCAGATGCTATCGTGGATTTCTTGGAAGCGGATTATTTAACCGTTCGACAAAGTGAAAAAACAATTCCTATCAAAACCGCGTCAGAACGCACAATAGAAATTTCAGCAGAAAATTTGGTCGTGCTTTCCTCGCACGGCACCGCATTGACTAAACCATTAACCTTTCATATTGCTGCGAATCAGAATGTAGCGTTAGTCGGTCAAAGCGGTGCCGGCAAAAGCTCTTTAATGAATGCAATTTTAGGCTTTTTAGCTTACGAAGGTTCACTCAAAATCAATGGACAAGAATTACATGAAAGCAATCTCGCCGACTGGCGCAAACACATTGCTTGGGTAGGACAAAATCCGTTGTTGTTGCAAGGCACAATTAAAGAAAATCTTTTGCTTGGCGATATTCAAGCGAACGATGAAGAAATTGAGCGCGCTTTAGCCCGTTCGCAAGCTAAAGATTTCATCGATAAATTAGGCTTGGAGTATAAAATTAAAGACGGCGGATTGGGCGTTTCCGTAGGGCAAGCGCAACGCCTTGCCATTGCACGCGCGTTACTTCGCAAGGGGGAGCTGCTGCTTTTGGATGAACCGACAGCAAGCCTTGATGCACAATCGGAAAATCTTGTGCTTCAGGCGCTCAATGAAATGAGTCGTCGTCAAACTACACTCATGATTACGCACCGCATTGAAGATTTAAAACAATGCGATCAAATTTTTGTAATGCAAAACGGTGAAATCGTGCAACAAGGCTATTTTGCAACCCTACGAAACGAAGGCTTTTTCGCCGAACTTTTAGCACAACGACAACAGGATATTCAATAATGCGCGCCCTACTGCCTTTTATACGTTTATTTAGATTCGCTAAATTACCGCTGATTTTAGGATTGCTACTGATGATACTCGGGCTTGGCTCCAGTATGGCTTTGCTCACGGTTTCAGGCTGGTTCTTGGCGGCAACTGCAATTGCCGGACTCGGCACTTTGTTTAACTTTTTCTATCCGTCTGCCAGCGTGCGCGGTTTGGCAATCGGACGCACCGTTGCGCGTTATTTCGAAAAACTGGTTACCCATGATGCGACATTTCGCATTTTGGCCAAATTGCGCGTGCAAGTGTTCAGTAAAATCATTCCGCTTAGCCCGGCCGTATTAAATCGTTATCGCAACAGCGATTTATTAAACCGCTTGGTTTCTGATGTGGACACGCTAGACAGCCTTTATTTACGCTTACTTGCGCCCTTCTTCAGTGCTGTTTTTGTGATTACGGCAATGACCATCGGCTTAAGTTTTATTAATGCTCCGCTCGCATTGGGTTTGGGCACCTTTTTATTGCTATTGCTTATTGCCATTCCAACGATTTTTTATCGTTTAGGACAACAATTCGGCGAACGTTTAATTCAGACACGCGCCGCTTACCGCACGCAATTTTTAGAATTTATCCAAACACAAGCTGAACTTTTGTTGTTCAATGCAGAAGATCGGTTAAAAGAAAAAATGGTTACAATAGAGAAAAATTGGCAGGCCGATCAAGACAAAGAAGCAAAACTAAGCGGGTTTTCTACCGCACTTGTGATGTTCTTAAATGGTTTATTGGTCTGTGGAATGCTGTGGTTTAGTTCACAAGCGGATTTTGGTGACGATGAATATCGCATGGCATTTATTGCCCTTTTCACTTTCGCCGCATTAGCTGCCGTTGAAATCATTATGCCTTTAGGCGCTGCTTTTTTGCATATCGGTCAAGTAATTGCGGCCGCAAATCGTGTAACCGAGATTGTTGAGCAAAAACCCTTGGTCGAATTTAACGACAATGCCAAATTTGAAGAAAAAGTAAACTTAATTTCAGCGAAAGATTTAAGTTTTGCTTACCCGGAGCAAGAAGATCCCGTCTTAAAAAATCTCACATTAGATTTACATCAAGGACAAAAAATCGCTATTCTTGGCAAAACCGGCAGCGGGAAATCCACTTTGCTTCAGCTTTTAGTGCGTAATTACGACACGAATCAGGGCGAATTATTGTTAGCCGAAAAACCGATTTCCGCTTATTCAGAAAATACCTTACGCAACCAAATGTGTTTTTTAACTCAACGTGTACACGTGTTTAGCGACACGCTTCGTCAAAACTTACAATTTGCTCGCCTTGAAAAAATTTCTGACGAAAAAATGACGGAAGTGCTAAATCAAGTGGGTTTAGGCAAACTGCTCGAACAAGAACAAGGGTTGAATCTTTGGCTTGGTGACGGCGGCCGTCCGCTTTCCGGCGGTGAACAGCGTCGCTTGGGACTCGCGCGTATTTTACTTAATAATGCGCCAATTTTGTTGTTAGACGAGCCAACGGAAGGATTGGATCGTGAAACCGAACGCCGAATTTTGCGCTTAATTTTGCAACACGCGGAAAATAAAACCTTAATTATGGTGACACACCGTTTAACGGCCATTGAACAATTCGACAAAATTTGCGTGATTGATGAAGGCAAACTCATTGAGCAAGGCAATTACGAAAGTTTAATCACGAAAGAAAACGGATTTTTTAGAAGATTAATTGAACGGTTGTAAAGAAAAGAGGTTGGGCGGAAACCTTCCCAGCTTATTCTCGGCACACAGCAATTCCGACTTTGGCTGCTTTCTTCCGAACCTGACCGAGTAAACCGGACACCGTTGCGAGAGACCGAGAAGGTTTCCATTGATATCGCTGATGCGATTGCGCGCTATTATGCAAGAATCGGCTCATCATTGCAAAGATTAATTGTAAAATGCCATGGGTTTGGCGAGAATTTAAACCGATCATTTTTATCTTGCACATACAATGTTTATAAAGCGACAATGAAAAGGTCCAACGAAATAAAATAATCCTCAAAATTAGCACCGCATTGGAGCCGCGCCCTGCGGGGCCTCTGCACAATATGATTATTTTAAATAAAGTGAAATGAATTATTTACAATACTATCCCACCGATGTCGTTAACGGCGAAGGCACCCGCTGCACGCTTTTTGTCAGCGGTTGTACTCATGGTTGTAAAGGTTGCTATAACCAAAAAAGTTGGTCTTTTTCCGCTGGTGCATTATTTGACCAGGCAATGGAACAACAAATTATCAACGATTTGAAAGATACGCGAATCAAACGCCAAGGCTTAACCCTTTCGGGCGGTGATCCATTGCACCCGCGCAATGTAGAAACCCTGTTACCTTTTGTGCAACGGGTGAAGCGCGAATGCCCCGATAAAGATATTTGGGTATGGACAGGCTATAAACTTGACGAACTTGACGAACAACAACGCAAAATGTTGCCTTATATTGATGTGTTAATTGATGGCAAGTTTATTCAGGAACAAGCAGATCCGAGTTTAGTTTGGCGGGGTTCAGCAAATCAGGTGATTCACCGATTTAAACTTTAAGCAAATAATGCCACAGCATTTTGCCAAGTGATTCGTTCGATCAACTCCGGCGTTTCGTTTCTTAACGAACATAGCGCTTTAAAACTTTCCGCAATACGCTCAGGTCGATTAAGCTGACCTTGAAAACCAAATACCGGCATATCCGGGCTGTCAGTTTCCAGCACGAGGGAATCCAATGGCAATTTAGCAATGGCTTGACGGGTCTTATTCGCACGCTCATAAGTGATCGTTCCTCCCACGCCGATTTTATAACCGAGTTCAACAAAACGTTTTGCCTGATCATAACTGCCGGCAAAACCGTGCACCACGCCACGTTTCGGTACAGAAATTCGTTTTAAGAAAGTAAAAATTTGATCATGGGTTTTACGGCTGTGGATATTCACCGGCAAATCAAATTTTTTCGCAAAATAAAGCTGGCTTTCAAAAAAGTGGCATTGTTTTTGCCAAAGCTTGTCAGTGAGTAATTCAGGAATCGCATGCTCCAAGCCAATTTCCGCTACTGCTGTACAATTTTTATCACGGTTTGCCAAGGCTTGTTCCAACAGAACCAAATCATTTTCTGTATGTTCTTTAATGTAAAGCGGATGTAATCCCAGCCCATAATACAAATTTTCCGGGAAAAGTGCGGTCATTTTCTGGATAATTTTGAAATCACGTTGAAGCACCGCAACAATGAGAATTTTCGCAACGCCGGCTTGTTTAGCGTGTTCAACCAATTGAGCGAGCGGTTCGCCGGTGAATTGTTGGAGATAATCAAGATGGGTGTGGGTATCGAAAAAGGGCATAATATTTTTTATTGTAAAAGCAAATCGCATTTGCCCATCAATTATAAACTGAAAAAAATATAGGACGAATGTCATTCGTCCTTGCAATCTAAATTACTCAACTGAAACCGATTGAATCACCACATCATCTTTCGGCACATCTTGATGAAAGCCTTGGTTGCCGGTTTTCACGCCTTTGATTTTATCTACCACGTCCATGCCATCAACCACTTCGCCGAACACCGCATAGCCCCATTCTTGCACCACTTCTTTACCGAACATTTCTTTTGAGCGGTAATCCAAGAAACTATTATCCGCCACGTTGATAAAGAATTGCGAACTGGCCGAATGCGGATCAGAAGTGCGCGCCATCGAAATGGTACCGCGCTTGTTGCTTAAACGATTATTCGCTTCGTTTTTAATCGGCGCTTTGGTGGCTTTTTCACGCATTCCACTCTCCATTCCGCCGCCTTGAATCATAAAGCCGTCAATTACGCGGTGGAAAATCGTGTTATTATAAAAGCCTTCTTTACAATAATTTAAAAAGTTTTCTGCGGTAATCGGTGCATTGTCAAAATCCAATTTAATTTTAATATCGCCAAAATTTGTATGTAACGTAACCATTTTGTTTTCCTTCTGAAAAATTAAGGGCCGTATTATTCCACAATCGCACCAAAAGTGCTATAAAAGCGCGGTTCATTTTCCAATCTCCTAACGAGTTAAACATGCTGAAAATTTTCAATACCCTGACCCGAGAAAAAGAAATTTTTAAACCTATCTGTGAAAACCACGTTGGAATGTATGTCTGCGGCGTCACCGTTTACGATTTATGCCATATCGGCCACGGACGTACTTTCGTGTCTTTCGATGTGATCGCCCGTTATTTACGCTATTTAGGCTATAACCTGACTTACGTACGCAACATTACCGACGTAGATGACAAAATTATTAAACGCGCATTAGAAAATAAAGAAACCTGCGACGAACTGGTAAATCGCATGGTAATTGAAATGCATAAAGATTTTGATGCATTGAACATGCTTCGCCCGGATTTTGAACCGCGCGCAACGCATCATATTCCGGAAATTATTGATATCGTAGAACAACTCATCAAACGTGGGCATGCTTATGTGGCGGATAATGGTGATGTGATGTTTGATGTAGAATCCTTTAAAGAATACGGCAAATTATCGCGCCAAGATTTAGAGCAACTACAAGCAGGCGCACGTATCGAAATCAACGAAATCAAGAAAAATCCAATGGATTTCGTTTTGTGGAAAATGTCCAAACCGGATGAACCGAGTTGGCCTTCGCCTTGGGGAGCCGGCCGCCCGGGTTGGCACATTGAATGTTCGGCGATGAATGGCAAATGGCTTGGCAATCATTTTGATATTCACGGTGGCGGTTCGGATTTAATGTTCCCGCACCACGAAAATGAAATCGCCCAATCTTGTTGCGCGCACGACGGCAAATATGTGAACTATTGGATTCACTCCGGTATGATTATGGTAAATAAGGAAAAAATGTCAAAATCCCTTGGCAATTTCTTCACTATTCGTGATGTGTTAAGTCATTATCACGCAGAAACCGTGCGTTATTTCTTGCTTACCGCCCATTATCGTAGCCAACTCAACTACAGCGAAGAAAATTTAAATCTTGCACAACAAGCGTTAGAACGCTTATACACCGCATTGCGCGGTACCGATAAAAATGCGCTGCCTTTTGGCGGGGAAAATTTTGTGGCGAACTTCCGTGAAGCGATGGATGACGATTTCAACACGCCAAATGCGCTTTCTGTGTTATTTGAAATGGCACGTGAGTTGAACAAACTAAAAACTGAAGATGCAACGAAAGCCAACGGTTTGGCTGCACGTTTATGTCAACTTGGCAAGATTTTAGGCTTGCTCGAAAGCGATCCGGAAACCTTTTTACAAGCTGGTTCTAACGACGTCGAAATCATCCAAATTGAAGCTTTAATTAAACAGCGTAATGAAGCCCGCACTGCAAAAGATTGGGCAACCGCAGACGCCGCACGGAATGCACTTAGCGCAATGGGAATCGTGTTGGAGGATGGCCCGAACGGAACGACTTGGCGTAAACAATAGTGAAACAATAAAAAAATACGGTCAGAATTGAAATCATTTTTCCCGACCGCACTCTGATTAAATTTTATGTGAAAAGTTATGCTTTTTCTTCGTTCGGTTTAAATAAGCCTGAAGAGCCTTCGGAATAATCGCGAGGCGGTTCTTCTTGCGGTTTATCGGCAGCCGTAACTAATTGTTGGGTAAACAAGCCTTTTGGATTTTTGCCGAGCAGGGTGTCAGAAGAATGAGCGTAGTGGCGATAGAGTTTTTGATAATCGCCGATGAGCGTTTTGAACAATTCGGCGCTTTCGGCGAAGTGTTTTTCAAGTTGTACATTTTGCGCTTCAAGTTGCGCTTTCACGTTTTTGAGCTCTGTTTTGGTTTGCATTTGATGTTTAATCGAGCCTTTAGTGAAGCGCACGATTAAATAGCCGATAAGCATACCGATGATTAAACCGATACTTGCTGCTTGCCACATTTCGGTTGTCCAAAGTTGCATAATTTACTCCTTATGGTTGTTTGTACGGGTGAATTTTACGCCAACTCAATATTTCTTTCTTTGCCGCGGATCACAAATTTCACATTTAAACCGCAGCACTAATCACAATTTCCACTTTCCAGCGCGGATCGGCAAGTTTCGCTTCTACTGTGGCGCGACTCGGCGGATTTGCGCAATCGACCCATTCGTCCCAAGCCTGATTCAGTTCGGCATAATCCTGCATATTCGCCAAAAAAATTTGCGCATTTAAAATGCGACTTTTATGCGAGCCAATTTCTGCTAACAAGCTATCAATCAGTTCAAGTACTTCTTTCGTTTGCGCGTAAGCATTTTGCTCGACCGTCGTTTCCGGCACTTGTCCGGCAAAATAGGCGACGCCGTTATGAACGGATACTTCACAAAAACGGGCGCTTGCTCGAATATGTCGAATTGACATCATTTTCTCCTTCAAGTGTTAATTTAGCGCATTTTAAGAGTCGGTGAAGTCTTTGTAAATCTTACTTTACTAGAGTAGAATGCGCGATAATTATTCTCAACAAATGCTAATATGAAGTTACTTATTTCCAATCAACACGGCGCCATAGTAATGGCATTGTTACCCTTTCTTTACGGTATGCTTTTAACAACCCCTGTTTGGGCGCATTTCTTTCTGCTTCTGGCATGGTTTTCCCTTTATTTGATGACCTATCCTTTCTTAAGTTTGTTCAAAGGCAAAAATTTGGCGGAATATCGTAAATGGACGTTAATCTACGCCGTTGCCACGCTGATATTCGCTTTACCCGCATTATTTTATAATTGGCGCATTTTGTATTTTATGTTTGCCATGTTGCCGTTTGTCGCAGTAAATATTTATTACACCAAACAAAAAGACGAACGCAATTTATTAAATGATTTAGCGGGGATCGTTATTTTTGCCCTTGCCGGCATGGGCGCTTATTACTTTTCCGAGCGCGCTTTGGATACCAAAATTTGGTGGGTTGCGGTTTATCCCGCACTCTTTTTTATTGGTACCACGCTTTATGTAAAATCTGTGATGCGCGAACGTAAAAATCCGAAATATTTGCGTGCCTCCATCGTTTTTCATTCGTTTCTCGTCGCATATTTTGCAGCAACCGCACAATATTATCTGGCCGCGGCATTTTTTGTCGCTTGGTTACGCGCCGTTTATTTACCGCGCAAGAAACTTTCCGTTAAGCAAGTCGGTCTCACAGAATTTGCTGTTAGCGCCGTATTCTTTATTTTTCTTTTACTCGAAACCTTATAAATATGAAAAAAATTTCTTTTATTTGTAGCGTACTTTTAAGTGTTTCCGGCCTTTCCCTTGCAGCGCAGACGCCATCATTGAACGGCTCAAACAGCACCGCATTGGAATTAACGGAGCAACAGCGCATGAGTTTGGCGCAGGATTTTGCTAACAAGCAAGATTGGAAATCCGTGTTTGACATTATTCAACCTCTCGCTTTAGAAGGTAACGTGTTGGCGCAAGGCAATCTCGGTATGCTTTACAATCTTGGTCGCGGTGTGCCGAAAGATCAGGAAAAAGCCTATTGGTGGTTTAGTGAGGCGGCCGAACACGGCAGCATTCGTGCGATTAATAATTTGGCGGTGATGTATTACAACGGTGGTTATGTGAAAAAAAATGTTTCGCAAGCAATCAAATTATTCGAAACCAGCGCCAAAGCGAAAGATTTAGACGCGATGTTGATGTTGGCGGAAATTTATTTTAATCAACAAGACAAAGCCAAATCTTTCGAATGGGTGAAAAAAGCCGCCGATTTAAATAATCCGGAAGGGAAGCTTCGTTTGGCGATTTACTACGACGAGGGGATTGGCACGACCGCCAATAAACGTCTCGCCTCGTTGATTTACCGTGAAATTTTAGTGTCCGCAGATGTGCCGGAAGGCATTAAAGCCACTGCGCGGCAACGTTTATTCCGTCTTCGTTAATGCGTGCGGAAGTCGTCGGCGACCGAAAGGACGCCATTTTTAACAAGAAACAAACTCTATGAAAAGCAATCGTTCCCCATTATTCCCGATCTTCATTTTCGTGTTGATCAACTTACTGATTTTTACCTTATCCCGCCTCGGATTATCCCTTTGGCAAGCGGATCGTGTATCCGCCGTCAACGGCTGGGCGGAACTTTTTCTGCAAGGCCTGCGTATCGATATTGTGGCGCTTTGCTATTTATTCGGCGTACCGGCATTGTTTAGCGTGCTGTTTCATCCTAGCCGCCTTTGGACAAAAATCCTTCGGGTGTGGTTAACCGCCGGCAGCGTATTTATTCTTTTTATGGAAATTGCTACGCCGGCTTTTATTGAAACTTACGATTTTCGTCCAAATCGTCTGTTCATCGAATACTTAATTTATCCGAAAGAAGTGTTCAATATGCTGATGGAAGGGCACTTCAATGCGGTGCTGTTTAGCCTACTCAGTACTGTTATCGCGGCGCTAATTTATTGGAAATTATCCGCTTGGGCTGTAAAAAATTTACGTACGATGAGCTGGAAAGTTCGTCCGTTTATTGCTTTATTGGTAATCGCCGTGGCGTTTATCGGTGCGCGTTCCAGTTTCCAACATCGCGGCATTAACCCGGCGATGGTGGCTTTTTCCTCTGATGCATTGGTCAATTCGTTGGTGTTGAATTCCGGTTATTCGGTACTTTACGCCGCACAACAATTTAAAGACGAAGAAAAATCCTCCGAAATGTACGGCAAAATGGATCACGACGAAATGTTGCGTATCCTGAAGGAAAGCCGTGGCCGTCCGCAAAGCGATTACATTTCCGACAAATTTCCAACCTTAACGAAAAATCACGCGACCTATCAAGGCAAGCCAAAAAATATCGTAATTTTGTTGCAAGAAAGTCTCGGTGCGCAATTTATCGGCACTTTAGGCGGCAAACCACTTTCACCGAATATTGATAAATTGGCTGAAGAAGGCTGGTTATTTGAGAACCTTTATGCGACCGGAACGCGCTCTGTACGCGGTATTGAAGCCGTAACCGCAGGTTTCACGCCGACGCCGGCACGTGCCGTGGTGAAGCTTAATAACGCGCAACGCAACTTTTTTACCATCGCGGAATTGTTAGCTAAACAAGGCTACGACACGTCTTTTATTTACGGCGGCGAAAAGCATTTTGACAATATGGCGAGTTTCTTCTACGGCAACGGTTTTCAAACCATTATTGATCAACAGGACTACCAAAATCCGAAATTCACCGCCACTTGGGGAGTGAGTGATGAGGATTTATTTGACAAAGCCAACGAAACCTTCAACAAATTACATGATGAAGGCAAACCGTTTTTCAGTTTGGTATTCAGTTCCAGCAACCACGATCCGTTTGAATTTCCGGACGGCAAAATCGAACTGTACGAACAACCGAAAGCAACCCGCAACAACAGTGCAAAATATGCCGATTACGCCGTGGGGCATTTCTTTGAATTGGCGAAAAAATCTAATTACTGGAACGATACCATTTTCTTGGTGATTGCCGACCATGACTCACGCGTAGCGGGTGCCTCTTTAATGCCGATTAAGCATTTTCATATTCCGTCCTTAATTTTAGGCGGTGGTATCGAACCACGTCGCGACAATCGCTTGGTCAGCCAAATTGATATGCCGACCACCTTACTTTCTTTGGCGGGCGTGAGCGGCAATTATCCGATGATGGGATTTGATTTGACTCAAAATGTCAACCCGGATCGCGCGTTAATGCAGTTTGACCAAACACAAGCGTTAATGAAAGGCAACTATGATGTTGTTATTCAAACCGCAGGCGGTGGTGCCAAAGGCTATCATTACGACAAAGCGAGCGAAAATCTTACTGAAAAAGACGTGCCGGTCGCGATGAAAAAAGAAGCGTTGGCGTATGCTTTGTTAGGCAGCTATTTATATAAAAATCGCTTATATCAAATGGGCGATGAGAAGAAGTAGCGGCAAAATAACATAACTGCGCGGCCGGAAGACAAGGGTTTTTCGGCCGCCTTTTTTATCGCCGAACAAAGAGTAAATTTTAGAAATTAAATTTAAGAACAATAAAGTGATGAAAAAGCGCAATAAAATTTTGGCGATTTTGCTAACGGCAGGCATTGCCTATGGCGTTTATGCGTTCAGCCAGTTACAGATTTTTGTACCCGCTCGAATTCAAACGGAAATGCCGCTGCAAAATGTATTTAAAGCGAACGGTACGGAATGTTTTACCGGCTCCAATGCGGTGCCATTTTTAGATCAGAAACGTTTCCGAATGCTGACTTGGAATATTCATAAAGGCGCTGATGCAGGTTGGCAACCGGATTTAGCCCGCTTTTCGCAAGAGCAGGATCTCGTTTTATTACAAGAGGCTGCGCATGAGCAAGTGATTGCGGGATTTCCCGCCACACTTTTGGTGTCGGGTTTTACTTATCAAGATCAGCTTTTCGGCGTGAAAACTTTTGCGCGTTTTGTACCGCAAACTTACTGCGGTTTTGTCCAACGCGAGCCGTGGATCCGTGTTCCGAAAGCGGTCGGTGCGATGACGTTTCCGCTTAAAAACGGCAGCGAATTATTAGTGATTAATGTGCATTTAATTAATTTTGAATGGCGCCCGACGAACTATCGGAGACAGTTGGAACAAGTTTTTACGCTGATTCGAAAACATCAAGGCACCGTTATTTTGGCGGGTGATTTTAATGCCTGGAATGCGCAGCGAAAACAGATTATCGATGAATTTGCAATGGCGGCGGGATTGCAAGAAGTAAGGTTTTCTCCCGATGAACGGGTGCGATTTTTAGCTCATCCGTTAGATTATGTTTTTGTGCGAGGATTGAAGGTGATTTCCGCTAAAACTGAAAAAGTGCACTCGTCTGATCATGCGCCACTGTGGGTTGAGGTGGAATTGGATTAAGTTTGGGAAAGCAGTTTAGGTGGCGAGCGCAAACAACATTCCATTAAAGTCTTGGCATTGCAACCTTCACATTGAAGCCCCGCGGAACGGGGCTTCAATGCGGTCGTTTTTTTTAGTTAGCATTTTTCCATTTGATGAACAGTGAAACGATCGGCCAATTCGGCGAGTTTTTGCCCGTTAGGCAAAATCAGATTCGGTGCAATTTCCGCCAATGGTACGATCACAAATTCCCGATTATGCATATCATAATGCGGCACGGTGAGTCGTTCGGTTTGAATGATTTCATCGCCGTAAAGCAAAATATCCAAATCCAACGTGCGTTCGCCCCACCGCCGTAAGCGTACGCGGCCTTGTTCATTCTCAATTCGTTGCAGTTCGTCCAGCAAGGCAAGCGGGCTCAATGCGGTGCTGATTTCAACTGTCGCATTGAGATAATCGGGTTGATCTTGTGGGCCGAGCGGCTTACTTCGATAGAACGAACTGACCGCCATCAATTGGGTTTGCGGCAATTGCGCCAGCGCGTTGAGCGCGCGTTTAAGTTGTTCACGCGGCGTATGTAAATTGCTGCCGAGAGCGATATAAGCTATGGCCATAGGTTATTCCGTCGGTTTCTGTTTAGGGCGTTTACGCGGGCGAAAGTATTTTTTCTTTGGCTGTGGGTGCAAACGTTGTTGTTCTTTGACCAGTTGAGTACGTTGCTCGCCGTTGCTGAGCTGAAATTCGTGCCACCATTTCGCCAGCTCCACCGTATCGCCGCCTTCAATATCGGCGCGCATCATAAGTAAATCGAATGCCGCGCGGAATTTTGGATTTTCCATCGTGCGCATTGGCGCGGCGCCGGTGCGTTTTTGCAACTGCAATTGTAAGAACCAAATCTCACGAATTGTTGCGGTGTGGCGACGCGGTGCGGCAAGGGTGCGACAGAATAAATTTAAAGTTTCTGTACCGGCTAGTGCGTGCGCGTCGTGATTGTTTAGCCCCCCTTCATTTTTTAATACTTCTACTTTTTCGCGTAGTGGATACCAGAAAAATGCGGCGAATAAAAATGCCGGATTAATGCGTAATTTATCGGCAATGCGCTCGTCAGTGGAAGTCAATGCGGTGCTGATCAGACGTTCGGCGAAGCTGTCTTCTTTTTCCGTAAAATAAGGCACGAGAGCCGGAAAGAGTTGTTCGAACAATCCGTATTGACGCAATAAACGATAGGTTTTCAGACCTTGACCGGCTTGTAATAATTTTAAACTTTCATCAAATAAACGCGCCGGCGGAATATTTTTCAGTAAATAAGCCAGTTCACGAATCGGTTGTTCGCTTGGTTTTTCAAGGAACATATCGAGTTTCGCCATAAAACGTATGGAACGCAACATTCGCACAGGATCTTCTTGATAACGGGTTACCGGATCACCAATTAAGCGCAATTTGCCGGCTTTCAGATCTTCAATACCGTTGAAATAGTCGCGCAGCGTATTATTTTGTGGGTCATAATAAAGGGCGTTGACGGTGAAATCGCGCCGTTCGGCATCTTGTTCGATGTTGCCGTACACGTTATCGCGCAGCAACATACCGTCATCATTTCGTTTGGCTTGATGTTCGCCTAGTGCATCACTGTGACTGGCGCGGAAGGTCGCGACTTCGATAATATCGCGGCCGAACATAATATGCGCTAAGCGGAAACGGCGTCCTATCAACCGACATTTGCGTTGGAAAATTTGTTGAATTTGTTCGGGACGCGCGTTGGTCGCTACGTCGAAATCTTTCGGATGTTTGCCGAGCAATATGTCACGAATACAGCCGCCGACAATATAGGCTTCAAAACCTTGGCGTTGTAATTTATCCACTACGGTCAGCGCATTGCGACTAAAACGTTGCGGGTGAATATTGAAATGTGAGGCGTTAATAACGTGCTTGTCAAAACGAGCAGTTGGTTTGGGCGATTTTTTATCGACATATGGTGCTTTTGATGTTTGCTCGGCTCGTCTAGAAGACATTTTTGTTTGGCTAGGTTGTTTTTGAGCTTGTTGAGATTGGGCTTTTTTCTTTTTGCCGAACAAATTTTTGATATAAGTAAGAATAATGTGCTCCGTTTTTTATTAACTGTAAGAAATACAAAAGTGCGGTCAAATTTGATCTGACCTCAAAAACCCGGACGATTAATTCAAGGACTGACAACGATATTGTATCAGACTCAGTCCTTTTAATTTCAGTTGAATTCGTCGGTGGTTATAGTAATCCAAATAATCCTTCACTGCTTCTACTATTTTCTCTTTTGTTTTAAATTCCTTGCCATAAACATTCCGTCTTTAGTTGCCTCCAAATGCTCCATTGCCACATATGTGTTAGAAGGAATATTGTAAAAACCTGTGGCTTCTCTGATACTCATTTTTCCATTCAAAATAGGTTGGAGAGCCTGTAATTTAAATTCTGTTCTGTGATATTTACCCATAAAAAATCTGCACCTCAATTGTTGGTTGTTGAATCCAACTTTTGGAGTGCAGATCAGAATTCACCGCATTTTTATTTTACCGGCAATTATTTGCCAATCACTTCCAAGCCTCCCATATACGGACGCAGAACTTCAGGTACGGTAATTGAGCCGTCTTCATTTTGATAATTTTCAAGTACAGCGACTAACGTACGACCGACCGCCAAACCCGAGCCGTTTAAAGTGTGTACCAAACGGGTTTTCTTATCACCTTTGGCTTTGCAACGCGCTTGCATACGACGCGCTTGGAAGTCCCACATGTTAGAGCAAGAAGAAATTTCACGATATGTATTTTGTGCCGGCACCCATACTTCTAAATCATAGGTTTTACAAGAACCGAACCCCATGTCACCAGTGCAAAGTAGCACTTTACGATATGGAAGATTTAACAATTGCAACACTTTTTCTGCATGGCTGGTAAGCTCTTCCAAAGCTTCCATGGATTTATCCGGATCGACGATTTGTACCATTTCTACTTTGTCAAATTGATGCATACGAATTAAACCACGCGTATCGCGTCCGTAAGAACCCGCTTCAGAACGGAAACACGGAGTGTGAGCAGTCATTTTGATTGGCAATTCCGCTTCATCGATAATCACATCGCGCACTAAATTGGTAACAGGCACTTCGGCAGTTGGAATCAGTGCGTAAGGTTGTTCGCCTTCAAGTGCATTGGTGTGAAACAAATCTTCGCCGAATTTCGGTAATTGCCCTGTGCCGTAAAGGGTCGCGTGATTCACCAAATAAGGTACATAAGTTTCTAAATAGCCGTGTTGTTCAGTATGCAAATCCAACATAAATTGCGCCAATGCACGATGCATTTTGGCGATTTGTCCTTTCATCACGGCAAAACGCGCACCGGCTAATTTGGCGCCAGCAGCGAAATCCAAGCCTTCCGCCAGTTCGCCCAAGGTGACGTGATCTTTAATTTCAAAATTAAAGGTACGCGGCACGCCCCAACGTAAAATTTCAAAGTTTTCCGTGTCATCTTTACCGAGTGGCACTTCCTCTGCCGGAAGATTCGGAATACTTAACGCAATTTTGTTGATCTCTAACAGCACCGCATCCAATTGCGTTTTCGCCTCATTTAATCGATTCCCCATATCGTCCACTTCAGCGAGTAATGGCGCGATATCTTCGCCGCGCCCTTTGGCAGCCCCAATCGCTTTCGAACGGGTATTGCGCTCCGCCTGCAAAGTTTCGGTTTGTACTTGAAGCGCTTTACGTTGCTCTTCCAAAGCGATGAGTTTTTCTGTATCCAAAATGAAATTACGTTTGATTTTTAATTTTTCTGCCGTTTCCGCTAAATTATTGCGAAGTAAATTCGGATCGATCATGATATTTTTCCTTACATTTCGTTGAAATAAAAATGCGGTTATTCTATCGTGAATTGGTAAAATAAACCAGTTAAAAGCCTTTTAATAACAAGGATTCTATAAAATATATGGCATGCGTTAATCATTTTTGCTTGTCCCCATCAAGCCACTTTATTTTGTGATCCGGTTCAAACTTTTAAGATTTCATTCTGTTAATTTTTTGTAAAAGGAGTAAAGTGAAGCCAGTTTTAACTATCACAGGAGCTTGCCCATGTTTCCCGAATTTAGAGATTTAATCACTAAACTTAAAAATACCGATGCCTATTTTGATCGTTTATTTGAAAAACATAACGAATTGGATCATGAAATTAAAAGCAAAGAAGAAAACATTCAACTTGCAACTCATACAGAAATTGAGATTTTGAAAAAAGAGAAATTACGGATTAAAGACGAACTTTATGCTTATTTAAGAAAAAAAGCGGCTGAATGAGGATATTTGAATAACAAAAATGCGCTTAATTTTTAAGCGCATTTTTTATTCTCCATTTTCACATTATTCTTCTAAAATAACTTTGCCGATATAGCCAAGATGACGATGACATTGTGCATAATCAATACCGTAGCCCACCACAAATTCATCGGGAATCTCAAAACCTACCCATTCCACCGCCACCTGCACTTCACGGCGCGACGGTTTATCCAGTAAAGTACAAATAGCCAAACTTGCCGGCTCGCGTAAATTCAAAATTTCACGTACTTTTTCCAACGTATAGCCGGTGTCGATAATATCTTCCACAATAAGTACGTGTTCGCCACGAATATCACCTTCCAAATCTTTGCTAATTCTTACATCATGATTGGTCGTCATTCCGCTACCGTAACTTGATGTCGTCATAAATTCAATTTCAATGGGCAATTTCAGTTCGCGTACCAGATCCGCCATAAACATGAACGAACCGCGTAGTAATCCTACCACGATGAGTTTATTAATTTGTTTTGCTTGATAAAAAGCCGTAATTTCTTCGCCTAATGCAACAATACGTGACTTTACGTCCTCTTCCGAAATCAACACATCAACATGATGTTTTTTCATTTTATTTCCTTTTTAGGTAATGAGAGCAATCATCTGGTGGGCATTTTACAAAAAAAAGGCTGAAGTTTAAACTTTCAGCCTTTTTAACCCTAACGAATTTACTTTCTACTCTACCTGTCGGAGCAATCTGCAATCGCTACTGAACAGATGTGGCCATACTAACAGAAAAGAACTTATTGTCAATAAGAATTATTCTCAATCTTAAATTAATTTCCCGAAATCTTCATTTTATCCAATAAAATCGAACCGGTTTGAATGTTTGAGCGATGCTCAATATCGTCGGCAACAGCAAGCATATTTTTCAACATATCTTGCAATCGTCCGGCGATGGTGATTTCTGCTACAGGATATTGAATTTCACCGTTTTCTACCCAAAAACCGGAGGCACCACGGGAATAATCGCCGGTTACGATATTCACCCCCTGCCCCATCACATCAGTGACTAACAAACCGCTGCCCATTTCGCGCAAAAGAGCACTTAATCCGCCAGTTAAATTAGGTTGTACCAACCAGTTATGAATACCGCCGGCGTGCCCGTTACTTTGCATACCAAGTTTTTTACCGCTGTAATGGGTCAATAAATAGGTTTGCAGCACGCCATCTTGTACGATTTCCATATTTTGTGTGCGCACGCCTTCACTATCAAATGGCGTCGATGCCAAGCGACGTAATAAATGCGGACGTTCGCTAAGGTTAAACCAACTCGGTAATAATCGTTCGCCCAATTGATCTAACAGAAAACTCGAATTACGGTACAAACTGCCGCCACTAATTGCTGCGGCAAAGTGCGAAATAAGGCCGGTCGCCACATCATTTAAGAAAATCACCGGCACTTCACGCGTGGTGAGTTTTTGCGGATTTAAGCGTGCCAGTACTTTTTCCGCACAATTTTTACCCACCCAAATCGGCGAACACAATTTGTCGAATTCGCGCGAGACCGTATATTCATAATCGTTTTCTAAGGCATCTTGCATGCCGCCGATGACAGAACAAGACAATGAATAACGGCTAGACAAATAACTTTGCAGCATCCCGTGCGTATTGCCGTACACACGCACGCCACAGTGCGAATTGAAGCTCGCGCCATTACTGTTCACAATGCGTTCATCTGCTTCCAATGCGGTGCTCTCGGCGAGTCTCGCCAGTTCCGCAGCATGTTCCACGTTCACTTCGGCAGCATGATACAGTGCTAAATCTGGCGCCTCAAATGCCATCAATTCTTTTTCGGCTAAGCCCGCACAGTCGTCAGGAGAAGTATATTTGGCAATCGCCAATGCAGCTTCAATTGCATTTTTAATTGCGCGCTCGCTTAAATCAGAAGTTGATGCATTGCCTTTTTGTTGTCCTAGATAAACGGAAATACCTAGCGCGCCATCATTGGTAAATTCGACGTTTTCGATTTCCTGCAAACGGGTAGAAACGGACAAACCGCTCACTTTAGTAACGCTCACTTCTGCCGTTGCGCCCGCTTTTTGCGCAGTCTCAAGAGCAAAACTCACCGCATCGCGTAAATCTTGTTGTTGCGCCTTCAAAAGTGCGGTCTGATTTTCAACTGTTTTCATAAGTTTACCCCGGTAAAAATTTGCCGCATTTTATCTTATTTCCAAAGTTTATGCTAAAATGCGCGCCAAATTTCAAAAAAGGAATGACATGGCAAAAGGCAAAAAGAAAGACGTTTTTGATTGGGAAGATGAAGAACAAGAAGAAATCATTTGGGTTAGTAAAAGCGAAATCAAACGTGATGCGGAAGAACTCAAACAACTCGGTGAAAAACTGGTGAACCTAACCAAAGCCAATCTGACTAAAATGTCGCTTGACGATTCTTTACTGGATGCAGTGGAACTTGCTCAACGCTTGCAAAAAGAAGCGCGCCGCCGCCAGTTGCAGTATATCGGTAAATTATTACGCGGTATGGATGTGGAGCCAATTCGTGAAGCCCTTGCCAAAATTGAAAACAAACATAATCAACAACAAGCGATGTTGCATAAATTGGAAAAAGTACGCGACGAATTGGTGGAAAAAGGCGATGCAGCACTCACCAACTTATTGAACGATTATCCGAAAGCAGATCGCCAACAACTACGTAATTTAATACGTGCCGCGCAAAAGGAACAAGCGCAAAACAAGCCTTCCAAAGCTTATCGTGAAATTTATCAAATATTAAAAACGTTGATGCTGACAGATTAACCCTACCGACCGGGCATCTTTGGGTTTAACCGTAAAAAATATGGTTTGTCACTCTTTTGAACAGGATTTAAACATTTTTTATGAATATTCGTTGGAATAGCGTTCTTGCTCTCGCCTCGCTGTGTTTACTAGGTTGGTATTATTCGCTTAATCAAGACGACAGCGATTTGCAAAGCTTGGTTAAAACGCCGGACAGCCCGGATTATATCGGTAATAAGATGGAAACCACCGTTTTTTCACCGGAAGGTAAGAAACAATATTTAGCCTTTTCCGAGAAAGTGGAACATTTCGGCCAAAACGGTAAAACTAACTTTACTGCGCCGTTGGTTTATCTGTTCGATTTTCCCGCCGATAATTCCGTGCCAAAAAATGAGTCGGTTAAATTACCGGAAACGCAAAGTTGGAAATTAAGCGCGCTGAATGCGGTGCTCACGAGAGACGAGATGCTTTATCTAACAGGCGATGTGGTAGTGGAAAGTTTGACGCCGGCTTCCCGTCTGCAACGTATTGAAACTGAATCGGCGACGGTAAATTTAAAAACACAAGATATTACATCGGACGAAGCCGTTAAAATTAATGGACAAAATTTTAATTCCACCGGTTTAAAAATGGTCGGAAATTTACGCCAGCAAGCGGCAACCTTAAAGGAACAAGTAAAAACATATTATGAAATTAGCAAACCGTAAACTTCTTCTCATTTCCACTTTGATGATGACTTCCCTTTCTGCTTTCGCCTTAAGAGAGGATTCCAATCAACCAATTAATATCGTGTCGGATAATCAATCCCTAGACATGGAAAGCAGCGTAGTAACATTCACCGATAATGTAGTGATTACTCAAGGTTCAATTTTAATTAACGCCAATAAAGTGGTGATCACCCGTCCGGCAACAAATTCCGGCAACAAAGAAACCGTGGAAGCATTCGGCAATCCGGTGACCTTCCACCAACTCATGGACGATGGCAAACCGGTGGATGGTAAAGCGAACAAAGTGCACTACGATCTTGGTAGCGAGTTCTTAACACTAACCGGCAATGCGGAGTTAAAACAGCTTGATAGCAAAATTAACGGCGAACGCATTACTTATGATGTGAAAAAACAGCAGTTAAAGGCTAACGGCGGTAAATCTCGCGTACAAACACTGCTGATTCCAGCCCAATTACAACAAAAAGGGACGAAATAATCGATGTCTGTTTTACATGCGGAATTTCTCGCGAAAAGTTATAAAAGCCGCAAAGTGGTTTCCGATGTCAGCCTGACCGTACATTCCAATGAAATCGTCGGCTTACTCGGACCGAACGGTGCAGGCAAAACCACTACTTTCTATATGGTTGTGGGATTGGTTCGTCAAGACGAAGGCAAAATCGTCATTGACGGTGAAGATATTAGTTTCCTTCCGATGCATAGTCGCGCGCAACGTGGGATCGGTTATCTACCTCAAGAAGCCTCTATTTTTCGTCGCTTAAGCGTTTACGATAACTTAATGGCGGTATTAGAAATCCGTAAAGATCTTACGCCTGAGCAACGCCGAGAAAGAGCGGATGAGTTAATCGAAGAATTTAATATCGGTCACATTCGTGACAGCCTTGGGCAAGCGCTTTCCGGCGGGGAACGGCGTCGTGTGGAAATCGCGCGCGCACTGGCGGCAAACCCAAAATTCATTTTGTTAGACGAGCCCTTCGCCGGCGTTGATCCGATTTCTGTCACCGACATTAAGAAAATCATCACTGATTTACGCAGTCGCGGTTTGGGCGTATTAATCACCGACCACAATGTGCGTGAAACCCTAGACGTGTGCGAACGCGCTTATATTGTAGGCGAAGGCAAAATTATTGCCACCGGTACACCGCAAGAAGTGATGAATGACGAACACGTGAAACGCGTATATCTCGGTGAACAATTTAAATTATAAAGATGAAATTAACCGAACTCTTTCGCCCTGAAAATATCCGTCAGGGCGTTTGCTTTTCCAGCAAAAAACGACTTTTCGAATCCATTGCAAATTTCGTAACGGAAAAAATGCATTGTGACAAAGGCGAACAAGCTTGTTTTGAATGTTTATTTAACCGTGAAAAACTCGGCAATTCTGGCCTTGGCAACGGTGTTGCCATGCCGAAAGCAAAAATGCCGAGCGGCACCACCAATGCCTCCATCGCTGTTTTTATGCAATTGGCACAACCGATTGATTATGATGCGCCGGACGGTAAACCGGTAGATTTGATCTTCGCCATACTGGTGCCGGAAGAACAATGCCAAAATTATATTCCCGTGCTTTCCGATTTAACGGAAAAACTCGCCGACAAAAACTTTCTGAAACAATTACGTTCGGCTCAAAATACGGACGAAATTTGGCAAATTTTTGAAATTGCCGATCAAACTGAAAAATCGACAGTTTCCGACGAGAAACAAACCGCTTAATCGCATATCTTGAGAGGTTTTTATGGAAATTATCATTATCAGCGGCCGCTCCGGCGCCGGAAAATCTGTGGCATTACGCGCATTAGAGGATATGGGCTATTACTGCGTGGATAATCTCCCTCTAGACTTACTGCCGCAACTTGCCGATATTCTCGCTAAAACTCAAAGTGCGGTGGCTATCAGTCTGGATATTCGCAATTTGCCCGATTCGACTCATTCGCTGAATCAAATCCTAAATGATATTCAGCAACAGTACGCCACTAAAATTATTTTCTTAGATTCCGACCGTAGTACACTGATCCGTCGTTACAGCGATTCGCGCCGTTTGCATCCGCTTTCCAGTAAAGATCTTTCCCTTGAAGCTGCAATTGATGCCGAATATCAACAACTCGAACTGCTGGTTCAACACGCAAATTTGATTATTGATACCACGCATATTTCTACCCACACTTTGGCAGAGCGCTTGCGCGAATTTTTACGTGGCAACACGGATAAAGAGCTCAAAATTATCATAGAATCTTTCGGTTTCAAATATGGTATTCCGCTTGATGCGGACTATGTGTTTGATGTGCGTTTTTTACCTAACCCGCACTGGGATCCGGCACTTCGCCCGATGACCGGCTTAGATGCACCGGTCGCAGATTTTTTGAACAGCCATACGGAAGTGAACGAATTTATTTATCTCACCCGAAACTACATTGAAACATGGTTGCCGATGTTGGAAAAAAATAACCGCAGCTATTTAACCATCGCGATTGGTTGCACCGGAGGCAAACACCGCTCCGTGTATATCGCCCAACAAATCGGCGAATATTTTCAAGCTAAAGGGAAAAACGTACAGATTCAGCATAAATCTCTTGAACGGCAAAAAAATAAGACACAAGCCTAAAATAAAAAATAGGCTAAATCCCTTATAAATCAACAAATTAATTTATTCTTGCCTTCGCCGCAAAAGCGACACTGAAGACTCACAACGAAGAGTGAAATCAGCACCGCATTGGAGCCAGTTCCAATGCGGTGCTATTTTGGCATCACGCTTATACTTCGACTAAGCTTCTTCCACAAAGCCTAATGCGGTTTCCACCACCTCATTAGGAAAGCCAATAATTGGAAATCTGCAACGAAGGTGCGAATTAGCACCGCATTGAAGCCTTAGATATTGTCGGATGTTTTTTTATTAAACGATATATTCGGCAAAAATCTGCTCAAGATTTTCTAGCAGTGCTGTTTTCCCGCCAATCTCTTCATTTTGCCAAGACAAGGTTAAAATCTCTGACGAAAATTGTTTAGCCGCCTGTTCCGCCAACGGCAAATAGCTAATATGCCAAGGCTCGCGCCCGATTTTTTTATTTTTCGGCATCTGCATAAACGGCAGTGCGAAATCAAAGTGCGGTAGATTCTCCGTGAGAAATTCACTCAATTCAAAAAAATAACCGCCTTTTTCATATTCCCAAGGCTCAAGTTGCAACGTCTGTCCTTGCGGCAATAAATCGGGATCGAAAATATCAATTTCCGTGCCCCAATGATGACGGCTCGCCCCCGGCAAGGCAGACCAACGCAAAATCGCCAGGCATTTTTGCCAATCGTCCAACTGACCTAACTCCAATGCGGTGCCGAAATCATCATGCACTTTACGCTCACCGCTGAATTTACCGTTCCAAATAAGTTGTTGGCGCGCAAAATCACGAAAGCTACTCGCCGGCTGTAAATTAAAGCCATTTTTAACCGCACTTTGTTGTAAGCCTTGAAAGGCTTTTGCCGCTTCCGCCTGTAAAAAATGGTTTGGCGAATGCGGTGTCGGTAAATGGATTAAATGCGTGCGCGATTTACCGGTGAGCATTTCTGGAGTTAATTTCATTTTAGCTATCCAATAAATTCACGAACATTTGATGATAAATCTGACCGCACTTGCCAAGATCGGAGACACTCACACATTCATTCACTTTATGAATGGTGGCATTGAGTGGGCCGAACTCCACCACTTCCGCGCCCATCAGCGCAATGAAACGTCCATCCGACGTACCACCGCCTGTTTCTGCTTGCGGTGTCACACCCGTAATTTGTTCAATAGCAGACGTGACGGAATCCAATAATTTACCCGGTTTGGTTAAAAATGGTTTGCCGGAAAGATTCCATTCAATACGATATTTCAAACCGTGTTTTTCCAACATTTCGGCGACTTTTTGTTTGATCATTTCATCCGTCACTTCCGTGCAATAACGCAAATTAAACTGCACGTAAAGCTCACCCGGAATCACATTATTACTGCCCGTACCAGCATGAATATTGGCGATTTGCAAGCTGGTTGGCGGGAAAAATTCATTGCCGTTGTCCCATTGATAGGTTGTCAGTTCTTGTAGGAAGGGAGCCGCTTTATGAATCGGATTTTCCGCTAAATGCGGATATGCCACATGGCCTTGAACGCCTTGAATATAGAGGTTGCCTGTAATCGAACCGCGACGACCATTTTTGACCACATCGCCCAAGGTTTTCGAACTGGACGGCTCGCCCACCATGCAATACGTGATTTTCTCACCGCGCGCCATTAAGGTGTCCACCACACGCACCGTGCCATCTTTCGCAGCCGCTTCTTCATCGGATGTAATCAACAAAGCGATTGTGCCGGCATGATTCGGGTTGGCTTTCACATAGTCTTCCTCCGCTACAATCATCGCTGCCAGCGATCCTTTCATATCCGCTGCGCCACGCCCGTAAAGCACATCGTCCACAATTTTTGCCTCAAAGGGCGGATACGTCCATTGGCTTTCGTCGCCCGTCGGCACCACATCCGTATGCCCGGCAAAAGCAATCACCGGTTCCCCCGAACCATGCTTTGCCCACAAGTTTAAGGTGTCGTTAAACGGCATCCATTCAATTTGAAAGCCTAATTTTTCTAAACGTTCGGCAATGAGTTGCTGACAGCCTTCGTCATTCGGGCTAATAGAGGGACAGCGGATTAAATCTTGCGCCAGAGAAACCACTTTTTCTTGCATAAAAACTCCTAAAAAAATCACCGCACTTTAGGCAAAAACAGCTTGATATTCTTTTTCGTCAAAACCAATCAATGCCTTCCCTTCTTGCAAAATAATCGGGCGTTTAATCAGTGTAGGATTCTCGACAAGCACGGAAAGTGCGGTGGATTTTGACAACGTTTTTTTCACGTCTTCATTGAGATTGCGCCAAGTTGTGCTGCGTTTATTCACCAAATTTTCCCAACCGAATTGTGCTTCGGCTTTTTCTAAAAAACTCGCTTCTAAGCCATCCACGCGGTAATCATGCAATTTGTGTTCAATATTGTGATCCGCAAGCCACTTCAAGGCTTTCTTCACAGTGTCGCAGTTTTTAATGCCGTAAACGGTGATCATAAAATTTCCTCAATAATAATTAATCGCTGAGAAATTGTAGCGTAAATCAAGCGAAATCTTAACTTGAAAACACTATCTTTAATTATAAATAACTTATAAAATACTTATAATCTTAAAGCAAGGACGCTTAAATGTATCAAGTGATTTATAAAACAAAGGCAATTAAACAACTCAAAAAAATTCAACGGGAACAGGCCACACAAGTCCGTGAGAAATGCCGTGGGTTATCCGCTTTCCCCAATTGCCAAAATATAAAATCGCTTACTAACCACCCGTACCAATACCGTCTGCGAGTAGGCAATTATCGTGTCTTTTTTAATACAGGTGCCGATGGTGAGGTTTATGTTATTCATATTGAAGAGGTGAAAAAACGAGATGAAAACACATACTAATTATCAGATTATCAATGACTTACAAGGCATGCCGGCTTATGTCCTCGTCCCTTACCACGAATTTCAACTGAAATTTGAGCAACCTCATTTAAGCCTTGATGATGGTGTGCCGGCTGAAGTCGTCGATCTCAGTTTTGATCATAACTATTCTGCAGCACGAGCATGGCGTGAATATTTGGGATTGACGCAATCAGAAGTGGCTGCTCGAATGGGAATCAGCCAATCCGCTTACTCACAACATGAAAATGCGGAGCAGTTAACCCAAACAATGCGAACTAAAGTCGCGACGGCGTTGGGTATTAAAGCGGAACAACTGGATTTTTAATATAAAAAAACGCCTTAGCTTGACACTAAGGCGTTTTTTACATCATTAACCCAATAACTTATTGATACGCTTAATAAACGCCGCCGGATTTTCTAATGAACCGCGCTCCGCAAGCATAGCTTGTTCCAACAACAATTCCACCCAATCGGCAAATTCCGCTTCATCGGCAATGTCGGCGACTTTTTTCACCAAGTGATGTTCCGGATTTAATTCAAACGTATATTTCACTTCCGGCACCGGTTGACCTGCGGCGGCAAAAAGTTTGGCCATTTGCGTGGTCATTTGGTCGTTGTCGGTGGATACCACGGCAGGCGTATCCGTTAAATTATGGGTCACGCGCACGTCTTTTACACGATCGCCAAGCAAGGTTTTCACGCGTTCAATCACGCTACCAAAGGCTTCATCTTGTTCTTTTTGCGCGTCGGATTCTTTATCCGCCAAATCGCCTAAATCCAAGTTCGCTTTGGTGATACTTTGCAACGGTTTGCCGTCAAATTCCGTTAAGTAGCTTAACATCCATTCGTCAATGCGGTCGGAAAGCAGCAACACTTCAATGCCTTTTTTGTTGAACAATTCCAAGTGCGGGCTATTTTTTGCTGCCACATAGCTGTCTGCCGTAATGTAATAAATGGCTTTTTGCCCTTCTTTCATACGGGAAACGTAGTCTTCCAGAGATACGGTTTGTTCGGCTCCGTCATTGTGGGTTGAAGCAAAACGCAACAATTTCGCAATCGCTTCTTTGTTAGCAAAATCTTCTGCCGGCCCTTCTTTCAAGACTAAACCGAACTCTTTCCAGAATTGTTGGTATTTTTCCGCATCCTCTTTCGCCAGTTTTTCCAGCATTTGTAACGAACGTTTGGTTAAAGCTTTGCGCAATGCTGCTGTCACTTTATTATCCTGCAAAATTTCACGGGATACATTTAACGGCAAATCATTGCTGTCGATTAAACCACGCATAAAACGCAGATAATTCGGCATAAATTGTTCCGCATCATCCATGATAAACACGCGCTGCACATAAAGTTTTAAACCGTGCTTGTGCTCGCGATTGAATAGATCCCAAGGGGCTTTACTTGGCACATAAAGCAGGCTGGTATATTCCTGATTACCTTCTACTTTGTTATGTGCCCATAAAAGTGGATCGGCAAAATCGTGGCTGATGTGTTTATAAAATTCTTTGTATTCCTCGTCGGAAATGTCGTTTTTAGAACGTGTCCAAAGGGCATCGGATTTATTGATTTTTTCCCATTTTTCGCCGGTTTCTTTACCTTCGTCATCATATTCTTTGGTCAGCATTTCCACCGGCAAACCGATATGATCGGAATATTTACCGATAATTTCACGCAAACGCCAATCGTTTAAGAATTCTTTTTCCTCTTCGCGCAAATGCAAGATCACATCGGTGCCACGGGATTTTTTCTCAATATCCGCCACGGAATACTCACCTTCGCCGGCAGATTCCCAAAGCACGCCTTTATCAGCCGGCTCGCCTGCTGCACGGGTTTTCACCGTCACTTTATCGGCAACGATAAAAGCAGAATAAAAGCCCACGCCGAACTGGCCGATAAGCTGGCTATCTTTTGCTTGATCTTGCCCAAGTGCGGTCAAAAATTCTTTTGTTCCGGATTTGGCAATCGTACCCAAATGATCGATCACTTGTTCACGAGTCATCCCGATGCCGTTATCGCTGATAGTCAAGGTGCCTTTTTCCGCATCTGCGCTGATACGCACGCGTAATTCGCCATCGCCGGCATATAAATCGGGATTGGAAAGGGCTTTGAAACGGAGTTTATCCGCCGCATCGGAGGCATTGGAAATCAGCTCGCGCAAGAAAATTTCTTTGTTGGAATACAAAGAATGGATCATTAATTGGAGAAGTTGT
>NZ_DBHLAM010000049.1:0-37112 GCF_057314195.1 Rodentibacter sp.
ACAAAAGTTTTCATTAATTAATTACCAAAAATTAGTTTGATACCCAGTGTTCTTGCGAACACAACCATTAATCTAAATCGCACCCCTTCGAGTGGATCTCGACAAAATAATGCGCGGTGGGAATCCGCGCATTTACAGGGTCGGCACATTATACATGCTTTTAAAACAAATGCTAATTTTTTGCCCAAATTTTTCAACATTTGTCTCCTATCGAAAAGTATGATTGGAATTAATACTATAAATGAATTTATTCAAATTGACTGATATAAAAAGTTACTTTATCGTAGCGCGACGACATTATTTTATAGGAAATCCAAAATGAGCTATGCAAAAGAAATTAATAACTTAAATCAAAATATTGCCGATTTTAATAAAAAAATCGATGTTTCCTTTGAATTCTTCCCGCCTAAAAATGAAAACATGGAAAATATACTATGGGAATCCATTCATCGATTGAAACTACTGGAACCCAAATTCGTTTCGGTCACATACGGCGCAAACTCCGGCGAACGTGATCGCACTCACAGTATTGTCAAAGCGATTAAAAAAGAAACGGGACTAGATGCGGCTCCGCATTTAACCGGCATTGATGCGACTCCGGAAGAACTCAAGCAAATCGCAAAAGATTACTGGGATAGCGGAATTCGTCGCATTGTGGCATTACGTGGCGATATTCCGCAAGGCTATAATAAACAGCCTTTTTATGCGGCAGATTTAGTTGAACTTCTCCGCTCAGTGGCCGATTTCGATATTTCTGTCGCTGCTTATCCGGAAGTACATCCGGAAGCCAAATCGGCGCAAGCGGATTTAATCAATTTAAAACGAAAAATCGATGCCGGAGCAAATCACGTCATCACACAATTCTTCTTTGATATTGACAGTTATCTCCGCTTCCGCGACCGTTGTGCCGCAATTGGTATTGATACGGAAATCGTGCCGGGTATTTTGCCGGTAACCAATTTCAAGCAATTACAAAAAATGGCCTCATTTACCAATGTGAAAATTCCAAGTTGGTTGGCAAAAGCCTACGAAGGCTTAGATGACGATCAAACTACACGCAATCTGGTCGCCGCAAGTGTGGCAATGGATATGGTGAAAATTTTGTCCAACGAAGGAGTAAACAATTTCCATTTCTATACGCTTAATCGCAGTGAACTCACTTATGCGATTTGCCATATGTTAGGCGTTCGTCCGAAGGTTTAATTATTTTTAAACATTTTTCTTAAAATAAACGTGCAATAAATTTTCGGAATTATATCGCGGTTGAAAAAAGCTAAAATGACCTCAAAAAATAGCACCGCATTGAAACTCCCTTCAATGCGGTGCTATTTTCATCTTCCACTATTTTTTCCGTTCAACCCATTTTCCGTCCACAAAATCCACAATCCATTTAGTGGCCTTGCCGTCTTTTTCAGAAGTTACATATTGCTTTTTCTCTTTGCGACTGAAACGAATAATAGCTTCGTTGCCTTCCGGATCCTGTTGTGGCGCATCAGCTAAATACATTAATTTTTCCGGTAAACGCGCGCGATATTTGGCCAATTCCACCACTTTTGCCGGACGGGTTTCGCGCGATTTCGGGAAATTATGGGCAGACATAAATACGCCACTGGCGCCATCGCGCAGTACGAAATAGGCATCGGATTTTTCACATTTAAGTTCCGGGAAGTGTACCGGCTCTTCTTTTGGTGGCGCCACTTCACCATTTTTCAAAATTTTGCGCGTGTTGTCACAGCTAGTACAGGCCATGTATTTGCCGAAGCGACCGAGTTTTAAGTGCATATCCGCACCGCATTTATCGCATTCCACAACCGGACCATCGTACCCCTTAATTTTGAAAGAACCTTGCTCCACCAAATAACCATCGCAATTTGGATTGTTCCCGCAAATATGAATTTTACGATGTGCGTCAATCACATAGCTATCCATTGCCGTGCCGCATTTCGGGCAACGTTTACGTTCCATTAAAGCTTTGGTTTCGGAGGAATCATCCAATACATTCAACAATTCCGCTTCCGGAATTAAATTAACGGTAGTTTTACAGCGTTCTTTTGGCGGTAAGGCATAGCCGGTGCAGCCCAAAAATACACCGGTACTTGCAGTACGAATCGCCATATTTCTAGCGCAAGTCGGACATTTAATATCAGTTTCTACCAAGCTGTTAGGACGCATTCCGCCTTCTAGCTCATTGAGTTCCGCAGTGGATAATTGTTGTGAGAAATCTTTAAAGAATTGATTAAGTTCCGCTTTCCAATTCATCGAACCTGATGCAATTTTATCAAGCGCATCTTCCATATTTGCAGTGAAATCGTAATTCATTAAGTCGCTGAAAGATTCGTTTAATCGATCAGTAACGATTTCGCCCATTTTTTCTGCATAAAAACGACGATTTTCCGTCCGCACATAACCGCGCTCTTGAATGGTGGAAATAATCGCCGCATAAGTCGAAGGACGGCCGATACCGCGTTTCTCAAGCTCTTTCACCAGTGCCGCTTCGGTAAAACGTGCAGGTGGTTTCGTGAAATGTTGGCTCGGTTGCACTTCTTTTAGGACAAGTTTTTCGGTAACGGCTACCGCCGGTAATTCCTGATCTTCCGGATTTTTACCCATTTGCGGTAGCACTTTCGTCCAACCGTCAAAACGTAAAATTCTACCTTTAGCCTTTAAATCATAATCACCCGCTTGCACACTTAAGGTCGTGCTGTCATATTGCGCCGGCGGCATTTGACAAGCCAAGAATTGACGCCAAATCAAATCGTAAAGGCGCACCGCATCTTTTTCCATGCCTTCTAAATGTTCCGGCAAGGTACGCACATCAGACGGACGAATGGCTTCGTGTGCTTCTTGCGCATTTTCTTTACTGGAATAAAAATTCGGTTTTGCCGGTAAATATTGTGCACCGAAGTGCTTTTCAATATAGCTGCGTGCCATATTTAACGCATCTTGACTTAAATTGGTCGAGTCCGTACGCATATAAGTAATGTAGCCTGCTTCGTACAAACGCTGCGCTAACATCATGGTTTTTTTCACGCCAAAACTTAAACGTGTACTGGCAATTTGTTGCAATGTTGAGGTAATAAACGGTGCGCGCGGACGCGAGCTGGTCGGTTTGGTCTCCAAATTTGTGACAACGTAATCGGCAGCATTTAAAAAATCTACGGCACTTTGGGCTTCTTGTTGATTTTTTGGATCAAATTTTTTACCTTTATACTCCGCTACATCCAAGCGAATTACTTGTTTGCCGGCGGTTTGCGTCAGCACGGCTACTTCCCAATATTCTTCCGGTTGAAACGCTTTAATTTCGCGTTCGCGTTCCACTAAAAGTTTCACCGCAACAGATTGCACGCGACCGGCGGAAAGCCCCCGCGCCACTTTTTTCCAAAGCAATGGTGACACCATAAAACCGACCACGCGGTCTAAAAAACGACGGGTTTGTTGTGCGTTTACGCGATCCATATTGATATGTTCGGGATGCTCAAAGGCTTGTTTAATCGCGTTTTTAGTAATTTCGTTAAATACCACACGACTAAAACGCGCCTCATCGCCGCCAATGACTTCTCGCAAATGCCACGCAATAGCTTCTCCTTCTCTATCCAAGTCGGTAGCGAGATAAATATGATCAACTTTTTTTGCAAGAGATTTTAATTCGGCGACAACTTTTTCTTTACCGGGCAAAATTTGATAATTCGCTTGCCAGTCGTGATAAGGATCAATGCCCATGCGCTTCACCAAAGCGCTACGTTCTTTTTCCGCTTTTACTTTGGCTTTTTGTTCCGCATCCATACCTTTCGTTGAAATCGGTTTAGCTTTTTCGCCGGTGCTTGAGCCCACCGTCGGCAAATCGCGAATATGCCCCACGCTGGATTTCACCACGTACTGATTGCCTAAATATTTATTAATGGTTTTCGCCTTAGCCGGCGATTCCACAATCACCAAAGATTTACTCATTTGATTACCTAAATTTGCTGGAATTCGTAAAATCGGCGGTATAGTGCAAACTTATGTTGCCAAAATCAAGTATTTTTTCAAAAAAGGGAACAAATGGATAAACTGAAGGTGATCGCGACTTTTTTATTTTTCTCTTTTAAAAATGGAAGATCAAAATAGCACCGCATTGAAAGCTTGTCGGACAAGGCTTCAATGCGGTGCTCTCAGCTAAACCCAATATCAAAAACCCAATTACACATCCAACAAAATCAACATCGCCGCTTCCCCGCCCCATTCTTTCGGCGCTTGGTGCAACGCGCGCACTTTCGGGTGCTGCACTAGCCAAAATGGAATTTGTTTTTTCAGCGTAAAAGTGCCGTAGCCAGTCATAATACTGGCGCAATCGACGCGTTCTTTTTCACAAGCCAAAAGCAAAGCAGCCAGTTCCATTTTCGCTTGCTCGCGCGTCAAGCCGTGCAAATCCAAAAATAGCTCCGGTGAAAAATCGCCGCGACGTAACTGTTTAAGCAAATGGGAATCTTCCCCCTCACGCAAATATTTCACAATGCCGTCGCGTTCATTGAGCAGCGGCTCGTATTCGTCGGAAAAATAAAATAAGGTGTCCGTTTTTTCACGCAGCTCGCGCAAATCGGATTTTTTCCGCGCATTCCTTGAATGCGGTGCTATTACGGTATCTTGCTTAATCGGTTTAATATCTTTCGTTTCAGCACGAAACAACTCGAATTCCTCTTGCATATTTTTCTCGCTAACTTCAAATTTTGCGTATCTTATCATAGTTACCAGCGGCCTTTTGTGGTATAACCCTGCGCAAATTTTTTCACGAGGAAAAAAATGGAAATCGCACACAATCAAGAATTAGTCGCCACCGTTTTAGCCGATAAGGTGGCGCACGAACTGCACAGCATTCAAGATTTTTTACGTTGGACCTATAGCGTATTTAATCGCGCCGACATTTACTACGGCCAAGGTTATGACAATGCGTGGGACGAAAGCCTTCAATTGGTACTCGGCGGACTTCAATTGCCACTTGATTTACCGACAGAATTATTCCAAGGCCGTTTAACCCCTTCCGAAAAAGAAACCCTTGTTCAATTGGTTTTGGCGCGCATTCAACAACGCGTACCGGTGGCTTATCTCACTAACAGCGCGTGGTTTTGCGGCCATGAATTTTATGTGGATGAACGCACGATTATTCCTCGTTCACCGATTAGTGCGCTCATTCAAGACCGCTTTGAAGGCTTGTTGGATGCGGTGCCACGACGCATTCTCGATCTTTGTACCGGCGGCGGCTGTATTGCAATCGCTTGCGCTTATGCCTTTCCTGAAGCGGAAGTGGACGCAGTGGATTTATCTTTTGATGCACTCAATGTTGCGGAAATTAATATTGAGCGTCATCAATTGGCGCATCGCGTATTTCCGATTCAATCGGATTTATTTGCAAACATAGCGGGGCAAAAATACGATTTAATCGTTACCAACCCGCCTTATGTAGATGAAGAAGATCTCGCCGAGATGCCGGAAGAATTTCATTTTGAACCTGAACCGGCACTTGGTTCCGGCATGGACGGTTTAGACATTACCAAACAAATTCTTAAACAAGCACCGAATTATTTAACCGAAAACGGCCTGTTGGTTTGCGAAGTGGGCAACAGCATGGTCAGTCTGATAGAACAATACCCGGAGGTTCCTTTCGAATGGGTTGAATTGAAAAACGGTGGTTTGGGCGTTTTCGCGCTGCACTATAAGGAATTGGTGAAATACCACCATTTGTTTTAAAAACGGCGGCAACATTATCTAAAACGAGCTGCCGAAACAGCACCGCATTGAAACCTTAAAATAGCACCGCATTGAAATGCGGCAGAGCAAACAAAAGGGCGATTGAAATTTTTAATGAATTTCAATCGCCCTTCGTTTATCGGCCTTACTTCATTTCTAATTTTACATTATCAAATAATTTCTTCACTGCCGTGTTGTCGCGCAATTTTTCCGCTTTTTCTACCATCGGACGGGTTAAATGCGGGGAGAAATATTCAATGAAATCGTACATATAATTGCGCAAAAAAGTACTGTGTTTAAACGCAATTTGTGTCATGCTGGAACGGAACAAATGGCTGGCGTCGATGGCCACGAGATCGTTGTCGAGTTGCGTATGCGCCATACTCGCCATAATGCCAACGCCCAAGCCTAAACGCACGTAGGTTTTAATCACATCCGCATCGGTGGCGGTAAACACAATATTTGGCAAAATACCGGCAGCGTTAAAAGCATAATCCAGATCGGAGACGCCGGTGAAACCAAACGTGTAAGTGACTAAAGGATATTTGCCGAGTTCTTCGATCGTTAAATTTTCCACTTTGGCTAACGGGTGATCCGCTTTCACAATGGCGGAACGATTCCACAAATAACATGGTAATTGCACCAAATCATCGAATAAATACGGCGCCTCTGTAGTAATGGCGAGATCCACTTCGCCGGATATTAATGCATCATGAATTTGGGTCGGGGAGCCTTGGTGAATATGCAGGCTGACTTCGGGATATTGCTTGGAAAACCGTTCTACCACCGCCGGCAACATATAACGCGCTTGCGTATTGGTCGTGGCAATGCGCAACACGCCGTGATTCGGGCGGGTATATTCATAGGCCACAGATTTAATACTTTCCGCTTTCACCAGCAATTCGCGTGCAATGGCGATGATTTTCTTACCGGCCGGCGTGACGGCTTTAATATGTTTGCCGTTGCGTTCAAAAATTTCCAAACCGAGTTCGCTTTCCAACAAACGCACTTGTTTACTAATGCCCGGTTGTGACGTGTAAAGCGTATTCGCCGCTTCCGTAACATTTAAATTTTGATTCACGATCTCGACAATATAGCGAAGTTGTTGCATTTTCATAGCAGGTACCTATTTTTTGTAGCGCTTGCTCAGTTCCGTATAACGTTTCACCGCTTTGCGAATTTGTCCCGATTTCGGACGGCGATGCAGTTTGGTGACATCAAGTTTACTTTCCGTTTCCGGTGGTAAACCCACCAACTCACGCAAATAATTCACATTTTGCAAATCCATTTCTTCCCAGCCACCACGTGGTAAACCCTTCAGCAATTTAATGTTACCGTAGCGAATACGAATCAAACGACTCACCTGAATGCCTTGCGATTCCCACAAACGACGTACTTCTCGGTTACGTCCTTCCATTAACGTAACGTCGTACCATTGATTCATACCGATGCCGCCGTTAAATTTGATATCGTTGAAATGAGCCGGACCATCTTCCAACTGAACGCCTTTGCGTAAACGCGCAAGCATCGCTTCATCCACCTGACCGAACACACGTACGGAATATTCACGTTCCACTTCGCGGCTCGGGTGCATTAAGCGGTTTGCCAACTCGCCGTCGGTAGTGAACAACAATAAACCCGACGTATTAATATCCAAACGCCCTACCGCAATCCAACGCGAACCGTTTAAACGCGGTAAACGATCAAATACTGTTGCGCGGCCTTGCGGATCGCTACGGGTGCAAAGCTCGCCTTCCGGTTTGTAATACATCAGCACGCGACAGGTTTCTTTTCGTGCCTGCTGAAGATTGATAATACGTCCGTCGATACGTACTTTCACGTCGGAACGAACATCAATGCGGTCGCCTAAAGTCGCTATTTTTCCATCGACACTCACACGATTTTCCGCAATCATTGCTTCTATTTCACGACGCGAGCCTTGTCCGGCGCGCGCTAACACTTTTTGTAATTTTTCGCCTTCTACTTTGGTTTGAAGCGCGCGTTTAGGCGTTTTACTACGACTTAAACATGCATTATCGGAATTGAACGCCGTTTTGCTTTCTTTGCGCTCATTTTTTTGGCCAGTGGCTTTTTCGAACGCAGAATGTGCTCGATTTTCATGACGTTTTTCGCCTCGCTTTGCGGAAGCATTATTGGTGAATTTTCTTGATTGATTTGATTTCATATTGTTTCCTTTGTCGCTTTCACAAGCGTCCGTTTTAACTGAAATGGCTCATTTTCTCTTAATCGAAAGATGCCTAAGGCGGCAGGAGAAGGTTTCAATGCGGTGCTATTTTGAAAGTTCGCCGCGCGCCGATTAGTTTGCAATCATGCCGCGAACGAAAGCGTTTCTAAACAAAAGGCGTAACCGCCCCGCTGCCCTGGCGCAAAATTACCGGCGTATCTTCCGTTAAATCAACCACCGTGGTTGGCTCTTGTCCCAAATAACCGCCATGAATAATTAAATCCACTTGGCGTTCCAAACGATCGCGAATCTCTTCCGGATCCGATTGCGTGGCGTGTTCTTCCCCCGGCAACATCAGCGAGCAGGACAAAATCGGCTCGCCCAAGGCTTGCAATAAATCCAACGCGATTTGATTATCCGGTACGCGCAAACCGATAGTTTTGCGTTTCGAAGTCATTAAACGGCGTGGCAGCTCTTTAGTTGCCGTTAAAATGAACGTGTAACGCCCCGGCGTATTATTTTTAATGAGGCGATACGCCGCGTTGCTCACCGTGGCATAAGTCGATAGTTCGGATAAATCGCTGCATACTAATGTGAAATTATGGTCTTCCGGCAATTTACGAATCGCGACAATGCGATCCATCGCGTGTTTATCCCCCATCATACAGCCCAAAGCGTAACCAGAATCTGTCGGGTAAACAATCACACCACCTTGACGCAAAATCTCCACCGCTTGATTAATTAAACGCGGTTGTGGATTTTCCGGATGAATATAAAAAAATTGGCTCATGGTTTTTTCCTTAAAAAAATTCGGCGCAATTATACACCTTTCGCTATGGTTTTATAAAAAATTGTTATAAAAAATCACCGCACGTTGAAGACGTTTCAACGTGCGGTGAGATGCTCGGTAATGGTTTCTCGCGCGTTTTTTATTTTAATAATTCTCGCAATGCCGAACCAATTTCTGCCAAACTGGTTACGGTTTTTACCCCAGCAAGCTTAAGAGCGGCGATTTTATTTTCCGCGGTTCCTTTGCCACCGCTGATAATCGCACCGGCGTGTCCCATGCGTTTGCCTTTCGGTGCGGTGACGCCGGCGATGTAGGCCACCATAGGTTTGGTGATATGCGCGTTAATATAAGCCGCCGCCTCTTCTTCCGCCGAGCCGCCGATTTCACCGATCATGACGATGGCTTCGGTTTCCGGATCTTCTTGAAAACGTTTGAGAATATCAATAAAGTTTGAACCCGGAATTGGATCACCGCCGATACCGACACAAGTAGATTGCCCGAAACCTTCGTCGGTAATTTGTTTTACTGCTTCGTAAGTCAAGGTACCAGAGCGAGAAACAATACCGATTTTGCCTTTTTTATGAATATTCCCCGGCATAATACCGATTTTGCATTCTTCCGGCGTAATTACCCCTGGACAATTCGGGCCAATCATCATTATGCCGGTTTCGTTCAGTTTTTGTTTTATGACAAGCATATCGAGGGTCGGAATCCCCTCGGTAATACAAACGATAAGTTGAATACCCGCATCAATAGCTTCTAAAACGGCATCTTTACAAAATGCAGCCGGTACGTAAATCATACTTGCCGTGGCACCTGTCTCTTGCACCGCATCGCGCACGGTATTAAATACCGGCAAGCCTAAATGCATCGTGCCGCCTTTGTTCGGCGAAACGCCACCGACTAATTTTGTACCATAAGCAAGAGCTTGTTCGGAATGAAAAGTGCCTTGTGTACCGGTAAAACCTTGGCAAATAACTTTAGTGTCTTTATTAATTAAAATAGACATATTTCGCTCCTCTTTTATTCGCCTATTCGCCGCTTGCAGCGTTCACCACCGCTTGTGCGGCATCTTGCAAGCTATGGGCTGCAATAATGTTGATGCCGCTTTGCGCTAAGATCTCTCTGCCGAGCACCGCATTGGTGCCTTCTAAACGCACCACGACCGGCACGGTGACGCCCACTTCTTGAATCGCCGCGATAATTCCTTCAGCGATCAGGTCGCAACGCACGATACCACCAAAAATATTCACCAAAATGGCTTTTACTGCCTCATCGGTAAGAATAATCTTAAAGGCTTCGGCAACCCGTTCTTTAGTTGCGCCGCCGCCCACATCAAGGAAATTTGCTGGACGCCCGCCGTAAAGTTTCACGATATCCATGGTTCCCATGGCAAGCCCCGCACCGTTCACCATACAACCGATATTGCCTTCTAGCGCTACATAATTAAGCTGGTGTTTTTCCGCTTCTGCCTCGCGTAAATCACTTTGGGTTAAATCACGAAGTACGCATAAATCATTGTGGCGGAAAAGCGCATTGTCATCGATGGACACTTTTGCATCCAAGCAAATCAAATCACCTTTTTTAGTCACCACAAGCGGATTTACTTCCAAAAGTGATAAATCTTTTTCGACAAACAGTTTCGCTAATTGTATGAAAATATGTGTAAATTGTTTATTCTGCTCACCGCTTAAACCAAGTTTAAATGCCAATTCTCTACCTTGATAAGGCATTCCGCCGAAGAGTGGATCAAGCGTGATTTTATGAATCAAATACGGCGTATCGCGCGCCACCTCTTCGATATTCATACCACCGGCAGAAGAAGCCATAAAAACAATTTTTTGCAAAGAACGATCAATTACCGCTCCAAGATAAAGCTCTTTTTCAATCTCGCAGGTTTCTTCAATATAAATGCCGTTTACCGGTTGTCCCCGTTTATCCGTTTGAAACGTCACTAGACGTTGCCCAAGCCATTTATTCGCAAAAGCGCGCGCCTCTTCTGCATTATGGATTAATGCCACACCACCGGCTTTTCCACGCCCTCCTGCATGTACTTGGCACTTGGCCGCCCAAATACCACCGTTCAATTGAAAAAGTGCCATTGCGGCTTCATCGGCCGAACGACAAAAAATACCTTCGTTCACCGGTAAACCGTACGCTTTAAAAAGTTGTTTCGCTTGATATTCATGTAGATTCATAACTTCACCTGAGTTTTCCGGGTTATTCAATACGCATTTGAACGTTGCATATTTGACTAAAAAAACAAAAATGCGATCAAAAACTTCCGTATTTTGACCGCATTTTTTGCTAACTCTAAATTTCTAATAACAATCGGGTCGGATCTTCTAATAAATCCTTAATCGTCACAAGAAATCCGACCGATTCTTTACCGTCAATTAAGCGGTGATCGTAGGATAACGCTAAATACATCATCGGACGAATCACTACTTGACCATTTAAGGCAATCGGACGCTCTTTGATAGCGTGCATCCCTAAAATTGCGCTTTGTGGTGGGTTGATAATCGGTGTGGACATTAATGAACCGAACACGCCACCGTTGGTAATAGTGAAATTACCGCCGGTTAAATCTTCTACCGTTAATTTACCGTCTCGTCCCTTCTCTGCTAAGGCCTTAATTTGTTTTTCGATTTCTGCCATGCTGAGTTTGTCACAGTTGCGCAATACCGGCGTGACTAAACCGCGCGGGGTGGAAACGGCAATACTGATGTCGAAATAATTGTGGTAAACGATATCATCACCGTCAATGGAGGCATTCACTTCAGGATAACGTTTTAAGGCTTCTACTACAGCCTTGATGTAAAACGACATAAAACCTAAACGCACACTGTGCTGTTTCTCAAATTTTTCGCCGTATTGTTTGCGCAAACTCATAATCGGCTGCATATCCACTTCATTAAACGTAGTGAGCATTGCGGTGCTGTTTTTCGCTTCTAATAAACGTTCGGCGATGCGTTTACGTAAACGGGTCATCGGCACACGTTTTTCCGAACGGGTACTATAGGCTACCGTGCTAATCGTATTATGTTCCGTCGCGACATTTTGTTTGGCTTGTTGCGTATTGCGTTTTGCGATTTCGCGTTCGATATCTTCACGCGTCAATCTGCCACCCACTCCGGAACCCTGGATGCCTTCAGGATTTAAATCGTGCTCCGCTAATAAACGGCGAATTGCCGGGCTTTGATCCGCCGCATTTGCATGACTGTTTTCAATTGCAGAATTTTGGCGATCTGCAGGTGTCGGTTCGTTCATTTCTTTCACGGATGCGGTGCTCATATCCCCCGCCTGTACGCTGGAAAGTTTAGCAAGAAGCTGTTTACTCACCACCGTCGCACCTTCCGCTTCAAGAATTTCGGCAAGCACACCATCAGCCTGCGCCGGAACTTCCAGTACGACTTTATCAGTTTCGATTTCAACTAAGACTTCATCACGTTTAACCGCATCGCCCACTTTTTTATGCCAAGTAGCAACAGTGGCATCGGCTACAGATTCAGGTAAATCGGGAACAAGAATTTCGATAGTCATATTTTTTCCTTTTTTAATTTATTCTCTTCATTATCTTTGACAGCGCACGCCCGCTTCACGGAAAGCGTTCTCATAAGGCGACATTGCAACAAACGGAAGTGTGAATCAGCACCGCATTGAAGCCTCTGTTTTAGCCTTTAGATCTTACCGAAGGGAGCTTTTAAACTAATGTTCACAGCTTCAAGGCTTCTTCTACCAATTGTTTTTGCTGTTTGACGTGTAGCGACATATAACCAACGGCCGGCGAGGCGGAGGCCGGGCGGCCGGCATATTTCAGTTTCACGTTATCAGGGATGGAACTTTCAAAATTATGTTTACTGCTATACCACGCGCCTTGGTTAAGTGGCTCTTCTTGACACCAGACATAATCTTTCACCTGTGCATAAGGCGCAAGCGCTTTTTTCACATCTTCATGGGGATACGGATAAAGCTGCTCAATACGAATAATTGCCACATCAGTTTGATTATTTGCGCGGCGTTGCTCAAGCAAATCATAATATACTTTGCCGGAACAAAGTACGATGCGTTTTACAGCTTTCGGATCCAGCTCGTCAATTTCGCCAATTACCGTTTGGAATGAACCGTTAATTAATTCATTCAAACTTGAAACTGCCAACGGATGGCGCAGTAGGGATTTCGGTGAAATCGCAATTAACGGGCGGCGCATTTTGCGTAACGCTTGACGACGCAACATATGATAAACCTGAGCCGGCGTAGAAGGGATACACACTTGCATATTCTGTTCTGCGCAAAGTTGCAAATAACGTTCTAAACGAGCAGAAGAATGTTCCGGGCCTTGCCCTTCGTAACCGTGCGGTAACAACATCACAAGACCACACATTCTGCCCCATTTTTGTTCGCCGGAGCTGATAAATTGGTCAATGACGATTTGTGCGCCATTGGCAAAATCACCGAATTGCGCTTCCCAAATGGTCAGTGTTTTCGGATCGGTGGTGGCATAACCGTATTCAAAAGCAAGAACGGATTCTTCCGAAAGCACGGAATCCCATACTTCAAAGCGGCCTTGATTAGCATGTAAATGAGTTAGAGGCACATAACCGGTGCCATCATTTTGATTATGCACCACAGCATGACGATGGAAAAACGTACCTCGCCCCGCATCTTCGCCGGATAAACGAACATTTACACCGTCGTCTAATAAGGTGGCATAAGCCATTGTCTCCGCCATTCCCCAATCGAATAATTTTTCACCTTGGTACATGGCCTTACGATCGTTATAAATTTTCTCTACCCGAGGATGGGGACGCAAACTTTCCGGATATTCGCATACGCGTTTGGCAAGCGTTAAAAAACGCTCTTGCGGGAAACGACTTTCATAAGGCGCGGTCCAGTCATAATGGAGATATTGCAGCCAATCCATTTTCGCCATATCCATTTCGCGCCATTCAGTCACTACACGCTCACCGTTATCAAGCGCATCACGGTATAAATTCATCATTTCGGTAACTTGTGCTTCGCTAATTACACCTTCGGCAATTAAACGATCGGCATAGACTTTACGCGGTGTCGGGTGTTTTTTAATGATGCCGTACATCATCGGTTGGGTCGCCAATGGTTCGTCCGCTTCATTGTGTCCGTGGCGACGATAAGAAATCAAATCAATGAAGATATCGCGTTTAAACAAGCTGCGATATTCCACCGCCATTCTTGCGGCAAAAGCAACCGCTTCCGGATCATCACCATTTACGTGAATAATCGGCGCTTGGATCATCTTGGCAATATCGGTACAGTATTCTGTTGAACGGGTATCGTTTGGATTGGATGTGGTAAAACCGATTTGATTGTTAATTACGATACGAATCGTGCCACCCACGGTGTAACCGCGTGCATTCGACATATTTAACGTTTCCTGCACCACACCTTGTCCCGCTACGGCGGAATCACCATGTACGGTAATTGCTAGCACTTGAGCGCGCGCGGTATCATTTCTTTTGGTCTGACGTGAGCGCACCGCACCGATAACTACGGGGCTGACAATTTCCAAATGCGACGGATTAAATGCAAGGGTTAAGTGAACACGTTTATCGCCTACAGCAAAATCGGAAGAGAAACCTTGGTGATATTTCACATCACCGGTGCGATCGCCAGAATGTTTACCGGCGAATTCATCAAACAAATCTTCCGGTTTTTTACCCAGCACGTTCACCAACATATTTAAACGCCCGCGATGAGCCATTCCCATAACAATATCTTTCACACCTTGTTTACCGGCATGACGAATAATTTCTTTCATTAACGGAATAAAAGCGTCGCTTCCTTCCAAAGAAAAACGTTTTGCGCCAGGAAATTTCGCACCGAGATAACGTTCTAAACCATCCGCCGCAGTCAGTTCATTTAAAAAATTAATTTTTTCTTGATTGCTGAAAATCGGTTTATTTAAGCGGCTTTCTAATTTGTTTTGCAGCCACATTTTTTGTTCCATGTCTTGCACATGCATAAATTCTAAACCGATAGAACCACAATAGGTTTCTTTCAGCATATCTTTAAGTTCGGCAAGCTTAATGGTGTCACGCTGATAAACGTAATGATTGATATTGAAGGTTTCGTTAAGATCTTGTTCGGTAAAACCGTGATAGCGGTAATTTAACTCCGGTACACTGGAAACTTTCCAACGATAATAATCAAGCGGGTCAAGTTTCGCTTCCAAATGGCCTCGGAAACGGTAGGCATTAATAAATTGCAACACTTTAACGAGTTTCGCACTCGCTTCAGGATCAATCACCGTCACCGCTTCGGTAGTATTTTCACGGGCAAGGCGACGGAAATAATCTCGAACCGGCGAATGGGGCTGCTCCGGTGCGGTTAAATTCGGCAATGAATCAAAGATTGCTTTCCAGCTTTCATCAATAGAATTTGGTTCATCTAAATAACGCTCATATAATTCTTCGATATAGGCTTGATTCGCCCCTCCCAATGCGGTCGTCTCCAGCCATTCATCAAGGCTATTTTGTTGCATATTCACCTCAAACAATATTCTCTAGGGAATTAATTTCGGCGTTATTATACATAGGATTCACTCGGAAAAAACGCGCCAAATCGCATTTGTTACAAATTTGTGATCCAGCTCAACAATCCTTTTATCTCCAAATTTATAATTTAAATACAATAAATAAAATCAATTCATTCCGATACAAAAATGAGCAAAAAAAAGTGCCTCAAAAGAGGCACTACTCGGAAAGCAAAATAGATATAGGCTATTTAAGATAGCACTTATTTTTAATGGCACAAAAATAACGTTATTTAAAATGTTATGCAAATATTAATCTTTAAATCTGTGAACTAAATCACGGTTTTTCTTGATTTTTTTATTTCTAACATAAAAAAGAGCGCTTATATTTGCGCTCTTTTATTCATTCGGCGTAAATTAACCGTTAATAAATTTCTCGCCTAATTCAATATCTGCACGTAATGTCGGTAACATTGCGTCTAATGCCTTTTGTTCAAATTCGCTTAACGGGCCGATCGGAAGAATTTCTTCCACGCCTTCTTTGCCCAAGCGAACCGGCTGAGCGAAGAAACGGGCATATTTGCCATCACCTTCAACATAAGTGCATTCAACCACGGTTTCACCGTTTAAGCCTTTCACCAAAGAACGGGCAAAACGTGCTGCCGCCTGCGCCATAGAAAGTGTAGCCGAACCGCCGCCGGCTTTCGCTTCCACCACTTCCGTACCGGCATTTTGGATACGTTTGGTTAACGCCGCAATTTCCTCTGCGCTAAATTCCGCATAAGGTACTTGAGAAAGCAACGGAAGAATAGTAACACCGGAATGCCCGCCAATCACTGGCACAGTAGTGCGAGAAACGTTTAAGTTTTTCAATTCGGCCACAAAAGTTTCCGAACGAAGTACATCTAATGTCGTCACGCCGAATAATTTACGTTTATCGTAAACCCCAGCTTTTTTCAATACTTCAGCGGCAATCGCCACAGTTGTATTAACCGGATTAGTGATAATACCAACACAAGCTTTAGGACAGGTTGCCGCCACTTTTTCAATTAAACCGCGCACGATACCCGCATTGATATTGAACAAATCCGAACGATCCATACCCGGTTTACGCGCAACGCCGGCTGAAATTAATACCACGTCTGCACCTTGAAGTGCCGGAGTCGGATCTTCACCTGAAAAACCTTTTACTTTAACGGCCGTCGGAATATGGCTTACATCCGCCGCAACCCCGGGAGTTACCGGTGCGATATCATATAAAGCCAGTTCGGATTCCGCCGGTAATTGTAATTTTAACAACAACGCCAGAGCTTGACCAATACCGCCGGCGGCGCCTAATACTGCAACTTTCATATTTACTCCTTATTAAGTAGATTAATTAAGCCAATAGATTTTAAGAGTTTCATTCATAAATTACAAATACAGAAAATAAAATATGGGATCTTACTCAAATTTCTTATAAAAAACCTTTGCTTTTCAAATAAGAAATGCCTTTCTAGTTGCATATTATGAATTTTTATGCAAATCTTATGCAGTTTAAATTACCTTATAGGAACAAAATGGATAATCTTACTCGTGCTTTTAAGGAATTATTAAATCAAGAGCGTTTCGCATCACAAAGCGAAATCGTCGAAGCGCTTAAAAAGCAAGGTTTCTCCGGCATTAATCAATCGAAAGTTTCCCGCATGCTCGGCAAATTTGGCGCGGTGCGTGCACGTAACGCTAAAATGGAAATGGTGTATTGTTTACCTAACGAATTAAGCGTGCCGGCGACCAGCAGCCCATTGAAAAATTTAGTGTTGGATATTGATCACAATAACATGTTAGTCGTAATCAAAACCACGCCGGGTGCTGCGCAATTAATCGCTCGTTTACTTGATTCCGTCGGCAAACCGGACGGTATTCTCGGCACCATCGCCGGCGACGACACGATTTTTGTCACACCGACACGCGCCACACCAATTTCAATCTTAATTGAACGCATTCAAGATTTGTTCGAACGCTCGCTCTCATGAACATTTTCATCACTGGCGGCACAGGGCTCATCGGCCAAGCATTAATTCCCGTTCTATTAAATCAACAACATCAACTCTCCCTTCTCACGCGTTCGGAGAAAAAAGCCCGTCGGCTTTTCCCGCAAAAAAACTTGCGATTTTTCACTTCGCTTACTGCGCTTAAAAACCTCGACGAATTCGATGTGGTAATTAATCTCGCAGGCGAGCCTATTTTTGCCAAAGCTTGGAGCGAGGCGCAAAAAGCGACATTATTTAATAGCCGAGTAAAATTAACCGAACAAATAGCCTTATTAATTAATGCCGGTCTTAATCCGCCTCGCTTAATTTCCGCTTCGGCGACAGGAATTTACGGTGACGGCGGCGATCAATTAATGAACGATGAAAATAGCACCGCATTCAACACCTTCAGTGCGCGCCTTTGCCAAGCTTGGGAGAGCGCTGCATTGCAAGCGAAAACAACAGTTTGCCTGCTTCGTACCGGCATCGTGCTATCACCCAAAGGTGGTGCCTTAGCTAAAATGTTACCGCTCTATCGTTTAAATTTAGCCGGTCGCTTAGGTTCCGGCAAACAATATTGGGCTTGGATCGCCTTGGAAGATGCCGTCAATGCGGTGCTATTTTTAATCTCAAATCTCGACTGCAAGGGCATTTATAATTTAACGGCGCCGCACCCCGTAACGAATAGCGAGTTCAATCGGGAATTGGCGGCAGCGCTACATCGTTGTGCACCGTTCCCTGTACCGGCATTTGCCTTAAAACTGGCACTCGGCGAACGCGCCGATATGTTACTTGAAAGTCAAAATGTGTTTCCGAAACGCTTGCTTGAGGCAGGATTTAAATTCCAATATGTAAATTTGAAGCAATATTTCACCTCGCTTTTCCCCAAAAAATAATATAAAAAAACGCGCTTTGATGCTCACCAAAGCGCGTTTTTTATTAGGTTAAACTTAATCGTTATTGCTTGAAAAGATGGAAAGTAATCTTAATAAGCTGATGAATAAGTTATAGATTGACACATAAATGCTTACGGTAGCACGAATGTAGTTAGTTTCGCCGCCGTGAATAATATTACTGGTTTCGTACAAAATCGTCATCGTCGAAAACACTACAAACAATGCACTAATGGCAATGGCTAATGCCGGAATTTGGAAGAAGAAACTCGCCACCATGCCTAATAGTAACACGATGAAAAGTGCAAACATCGCCGTAGAAAGAAATGACATATCTTTTTGCGTAGTCAACACATAAGCCGAACAAGCGAAGAACACGATCGCCGTACCGGCAAAGGCCAACATGATTAAATCTTCCATACCGTTCGCCACGTACATATTTAAAATCGGCCCGATGGTGTATCCCATAAAACCAGTAAAAGCAAACGCAGCTAAAATGCCGGCCGGACGATCAGCCAAACGATGGGTAATAAAAAGTAGGCCGTAGAAACCCACTAATAACACAATAATGTTCGGATAAGGCAAATTCATCGCCATCGAAATATAAGCGACGACCGCCGAAAATGCCATTGTCAAACCAAGCAAGAAGTACGTGTTACGCAGTACTTTATGAGTGCTTAATAAAGATTCGCGGCTTGAATCGACAATAATGCGTGATTGCATAAAAGCTCCTTTTTCTATTAGTTAATACGCAGGCTGTAAAGTAAGGGCGTGCGCCTAGAAAGTCAATGGTAAACAAAAATTTATTTAACTTTAACGAAAAAACAACATGTATAAATGCCAAATAAATTTTATTTTCTGTGTTTTATGTGTATACGATTAAATCCAATGCGGTGCTATTTCGGCACGTCGATTTTGGCACATAAATCAATGCAATAGATTTCATCGCGTCAATTAATGCCAATCGCACATTCCCATGTCCATTTTTACCAACAAAATCGTTCATTCACAAAGTTTTCTGAGCGTTCTTTTTGCCATGTCGATTTATTTTCCAGATTGGCGAAAAATGAATCTTGTTCTTGTAAACGCGCTTTTAATTTGGCTTCTGCGTCTTTCAATGCGGTGCGACGATCGGCAAATTTCGATGGCAATGCTTTTATAAAGAGAATTTCGTAAGGATGGGCAATCGTCCAATTCAGTGCATTTTCGGCTGCTTTGCGTTGTTTGGTTAAATCGCAGAACGCATACGGATTGATGAACTGCCCCACTATTTGAGCAAATCCCGTATTGTCATCCACCGTGCGTTTAGGTAAAGCCAGCACGTAAAGTGCCGTAATAAGGCGATTTTGCCCGCGATAATACCAATCTACCGCCGCATCGCGCTGACCGAAATCATAAGCGCGTGCGGCAAGCGTGAACATCGTCATCGGTGAAATTCGCGCTGGATTTTCTTCCGCAAATTTGGCTGCATTTTCATAGCCTCTGAGACTATTTTCGCGCAGCATCGGATCAATTTTGTTATGCACAAACACATTCTCCGCTTTGCCTTTTTGTGCGGAATAATAAGGTTTCACATAAATATCAATGGATTTCACCGGCGCTTTACTGATAGAACTACAAGCATTCAAACAAAGTGCGGTTAAAATCAACGAAGTTTTTATCAATACTTTCATCTTTTCTCTATATAATGGCGCGACAAATTTGCCCGTTATCCTATCATGAAAATTCATCTTATCCGCAGCCGAATCAGCCTCGAATTCAACAATGAAACGAGTTTACTCGATCATCTTGAACATAATCATATTCATCACGAATATCAATGCCGTAGCGGCTATTGCGGTTCCTGCCGAGTGAAAATCAAAAAAGGCAAGGTATCCTATGCACAAACGCCCCTTGCCTTTATTCAATCCGACGAGATTTTGTTGTGTTGTTGTCACGTAGAAAGTGACATCGAAATTGAGTTATAAATTATTTAAATCCAACACGTCCGTCATATCGAACAAACCTTTTGACTTACTTTCAAGCCATTTGGCGGCTCGCACAGCGCCGTTGGCGAAAGTCATGCGGCTGGACGCTTTGTGAGAAATTTCAACGCGCTCGCCAATGTCAGCAAACCAAACCGTATGCTCGCCTACCACATCGGAAGCCCGAACGGTCGAAAAGCCGATTTCATCGCGTTTACGTTCACCAATAATGCCTTCGCGACAAAAAACACCGTGAGTTTTCAAATCGCGTCCTAAGGTTTTTGCGATATGTTCCCCCATGCTCAATGCGGTGCCCGATGGCGCGTCCACTTTATGGCGATGGTGCGCTTCGATAATTTCAATGTCGCAATAATCGCCCATCACTTTGGCGGCTTTTTCCAATAATTTAAATACCAAATTTACACCGACGCTGAAATTTGAAGCAAACACAACGGCAATTTTTTCAGATGCCGCGTGAATTGCCGCTTTGCCCGCCTCATCAAAACCAGTGGTACCAATGACCATTTTTTTGTTGTTCGCCAAACAAAATGCGATGTGTTCAAGCGTGCCTTGCGGACGCGTAAAATCAATTAATAAATCAAAATTATTTTTTTGCGCTTGTAGATCATCAGACACTACTACGCCTAAATGGCCAATTCCGGCAAGCTCGCCGGCATCTGTCCCCACTAAAGTGGAACCTTTGCGCTCAAAGGCCGCACCAAGTTCTACGTTTTCCGCCGCCTGCACCGCTTGAATTAATTGACGCCCCATTCTGCCGCCCGCGCCGGCGATGGCAATTTTTAATGTCATATTTACTTCCTTCCGTCTAATGAATCATTTCGTTAATACCGCTGTAAATCAGCAACAAACCGAAAAATAAAAAGACCGCTCCCGCCGTATTATCAATATAACGCGTGTAACGGCCGTAAATTCGTTTGGCAATATTACGCGAAAACACCAGTGAAATCACATAAAAATAAACAAACCCTTCCGACACAATAATCGCCAGAGCCAAACTCATTTGCCACACATTGGTAATATTGGCAAGCACCAGCGACATCACGCTAGAAAAGAATACTACTGCTTTGGCATTGGATAAATTCACCAACAAGCCTTTCATAATTTCTTTGCGGATACTGGTTTGTTGGTTAAGTTCTTGCGCCGAAAGCGCGCTCAATTCGACGTTCGTTTTAGTGCGCCAAAGAGAAACGCCGCAATAGCTTAAATAGGCGCCGCCGAGCAGCATAATCGCACCGTGTAACATGGGCAATGTTGCAAGAATAACGGCAAGCCCAAGTAACGAAAGTGACGCCCAAAAGCCGATGCCGATACAAATGCCAAGAATCGCACAAATAGCATTACGACGCGAATTACCAGCCGACATCCGTACCACATAGAAAAAATCCGGTCCCGGCGTCATCAGACCGAACAAATTGACAATCATTAAATTCAGCATGATCACATCCAAATTCGCACAATAAATACCACAAACAGCGCGTAAACCGCAGCCAATACATCATCCAACATAATGCCGAAACCGCTTTCTAATTTTTCATCGAAATAGCGAATCGGGAAAGGTTTTAAAATATCAAAAAAGCGAAACAGCACAAACGCCGTCAAAACCCATTGCCACGATAAATTCGGCACGGCGGCAAGCACGATAAACATACCGACAAATTCGTCCCAAACGATGGAACCGTGATCATGCACGCCCATATCGTTGGCAGTTTTCTGACAAAGATAACAGCCTAAAACGAAGCAAAGCACAGTCAAAATCAAAAAGCTTTTCATACCGAGCAACATTAATAACGCCACGCCAATAAAAGTACCGGCAAGGCTGCCCCAAGTGCCGGGCGCGGGATGGATTAAACCCGAGCCAAATCCCAACGCAAGCAAATGTACGGGATTGGTTAAAGAAAGCCGTTTTAACGGATTTCCCGAAGTGATTCGATTATTCATAATGTTCATCCTTAAAATGATCAAAACCCGACATGGGTGCCAATTGCACCGCTTCGCCATGACGCAGAAAATTCGGTGCAAACCAACCGCGTGTTTGTGCCGTAACGATTCGGCCAATGCAAGCGCAAGGCAGCTTTAAATTTTTTAGCGCCAGCTCCAATTTTTCTTTATTTTCCACCGGCACGGTGAAACACAGTTCGTAATCTTCGCCACCGCTTAAGGCAAAGCGTTCCGCTTGGTCGCGAGAGAAAAGCCGTAATATCGAAGAAGAAAGCGGCAGGGCGGCAAGTTCGATTTCAGCACCGCATTGACTGAGTTTTAGAATATGCCCGAGATCGGAAAGCAAGCCGTCAGACAAATCAATCGCCGCATTGGCGATGCCGACTAAAGCACGTCCTAGCGCTACGCGCGGTGTTGGGCGAAAATGGCGATGAAGCAAAAATTCTCGGTCAATATCAAGTGCGCTTTTGCCCTTCAATTCGCCCGCTAAAATCAGCTGCAAACCGGCGGTGCTGTCGCCTAATGTGCCGGAAACGTAAATTAAATCTCCTGCTTTTGCTTGATGACGGCAAAGCGCTTTGCCCTTTTCTACAAAGCCTTGCGCAGTAATGGTAATAGCGCGCGTGCCTTTAGTGGTGTCGCCACCGATTAATGTGACGTTGTAATCGCGTAATGTATTTATCAAACTTTGACTAAATGCGGAAAGCCATTCTTCATTTATTTTCGGCAAAGTTAAAGCAAGGGAAATCCATTTAGGTTGCGCGCCCATGGCGGCCAAATCGCTTAAATTCGTTGCAATTGCTTTATAGGCTAAATCCTCGGCAGAAATGTCGGGAAGAAAATGCGTATTTTCCGTCATAGTATCGGTGGTAATCGCCAATTGGCAATCAGGCGGAATAGAAACCAATGCGCAATCATCACCGATGGATAACTGTACAAAACCATCAGCATTATTTTGTGGCCGTTCAAAATAACGTTTGATTAAATCAAATTCACCCATTGCCATTTCTCCGTTTTCTTACCGCCAGAAACAAAAAGGCACGCGTAAAAACGCGCGCCATTTTTCAAATTAAAGGAACTATTTACGCCCCAATGCCGGCGCAATTTTGTCTAATACGCCGTTGATATATTTATGGCTTTCATCGGCGCCGAATACTTTCGCCACTTCAATGGCTTCGTTAATCACCACCTTGTACGGTACATCCGATTCAAAACGTAATTCGTACACCGCTAAACGCAAAATTGCTTTTTCAATCGGATCAAGTTCGTCAAAAGCGCGGTCGATATAAGGCGAAATGGCAAAATCCACGGTTTCGATATTCTCCACCGTTTGACGGAATAATTTACGAAAATAAGGCTTATCTACGCCTTCGAGATCTTGATCCAGTACGAATGCAAGCTCTACTTGTTCTGCCGTATTGCCGGAAAGCGCCCAAGAATATAAGGCTTGTACCGCGCACTCACGAGCGCGACGACGGGCGGAAGGCTTTTTCACTTGTTTTTGTTGCTCAGTCATGGTTATGCCGCGTCGATTTGTTGTAAAAGATTCACCATTTCAAGGGCGGTTAATGCGGCTTCTGCGCCTTTATTACCCGCTTTGGTACCGGCGCGTTCAATGGCTTGTTCGATATTTTCGGTGGTTAATACACCGAACGCCACCGGAATTTCCGCTTCCATCGCCACCTTGCCTAAACCGCTGCTGGCTTCACCCGCCACATATTCAAAGTGTGCAGTACCACCGCGAATGACCGTGCCTAAGGCCACGATGGCATCGAATTTTTTGCTCTCCGCTAAACGACGCGCCACTAACGGCAATTCATAAGCGCCCGGTGCGCGCACCACCGTGATATTTTCCTGTTTCACTTGACCAAGACGTTTTAACGCATCAATCGCACCTTCTAATAAACTTTCGTTGATAAAGCTGTTGAAACGGGCAATTGCAATTGCAATTTTTGCATTTGGTGCGGCGACCGCGCCTTCTAAAACTTTCATATTTTTTCCTGTTAAATTCACGCTAATAAATCGGGGCGGATTCTAGCACAAAATTTGTCGCCAATCAGCATTTATCTCTCAAGAGACGCTTCAAACGGGCTTCCAATGCGGTGCTATTTTGGAACTTCAATGCGGTGCTATTTTGGAACTTCAATGCGGTGCTATTTCGGACACTCAATGCGGTGTTATTTTAAAAGCTCAACATGCATCGATAACAAATTCAAACCAATCAATCACGTCTTTTTCATGCACGCCGTCGGCAATCAATATCCCGGCGTTTTTCACTGAATTAGGATCGCCCGAAATCAACGGATGCCAATGCGGTAGCGGTTTGCCTTCATAAATCAAACGATAGGCGCAAGTTTGTGGCAACCAATGAAAATCCGGCAGATTCTTTTTGGTCAGCTTAGTGCAATCCGTTTCGAGCTTAAAGCGCTCGGGATAATTACCGCATTTGCCGGTTTTCACATCCAACAAATTGCAGGCGATGCGCGTGTAATACAGTTTTTGCCGCTTGCCGTGCCCTTGAATATATTTGCGGTAACAACATTTGCCACAACCGTCACAAAGCGCTTCCCATTCGGCTTCGTTCATTTCAAGTAAGGATTTGGTCTGCCAAAAATGATTTTGCATTGTTTTTACCACGAAGAACGGCCGAAATCCGTGATTTCCAGCCCCAATTGTTGTTCCAATTCGTTAATTTTATCGCGCAACTGTTCCCGTTGTTCAATGGCGTAAGGACGCATTTTAGAATCAGCTTGCTCGGCATCACCTAAAGCCTTTAATCGCTCACGGAGACGTTTTAAACGATAAAAATCCGCTTCGTGTTCGCGTTCGAAAACCGTTCGCGCCTGACCGTTTCGGTATGCCTTCTGTAATGATACCGCATCGGGGCAGCTATTAGCATTCGATGGAAAACCGGCGTGACCTAATTGATAAAAGGTATTATCCCTACAATAGCCGTCTTGGTAGCCCTGTATAAACGCCTTTTGATCGACCGTCTGATACGCACCGCAACGGCGCGTATAATAGTCGATGCCGGCTTTCGCTGTTTCGGTTCCGTCCGCGCCGTATAAATAACCGGCGTGATGCCAATCCTGACTGACGCGCACGCAATATTCCTCCGTCGATTCGCCGACCACGGATTCCAACATCGCCATCGGTAGCGTAATCGGCAAGGTGACGATCGCCCACAACGTTTCGCAGCCTGCTAACCCCAAGCTTAGCAATAACAGCCCGAAGAATTTGAATTTTTTCATTTTATTTTTCTTTGTGTAAAAGTAAGGAAGATTAACAAATTTGCCAATCTTCCCTCTATCGCTATATTTAAAATGCGGACTTCAATAATAGCACCGCATTGACTTAGCTAACATGTGTATTGCACTAAAAACCTTCTTTCAAACTCACCGTCAGGTTAAATACCAAATATTCAGGACGGCTGTCTTTGCTGTCAGCGCAGAAGTAGCCTTCGCGTTCGAATTGGTAGCCTTTTTCAGCGATCGCGTTACCAAGGCTTTGCTCTACGAAGCCATGTTTAACCACTAAAGAAGTGGGATTTAACACACTTTCAATGTTTTCTTCTGCACCCGGATTTGGCACAGTGAAAAGGCGTTCATATAAACGGAATTCCGCCGGGTGATTGTGTGCAGCGGAAACCCAGTGAATCACGCCTTTCACTTTGCGACCGTCCGTCGGATTTTTGCCCAAGGTTTCTGGATCGTAAGTACAGAAAATCGTGGTGATTTCACCGTTGGCATCTTTTTCTACGCGTTCCGCTTTAATCACATAAGCATTGCGCAAACGCACTTCTTTGCCCAACACCAAGCGTTTATATTGTTTATTCGCTTCTTCACGGAAATCCGCACGATCAATGTAGATTTCTTTGCTGAACGGCAATTGGCGCTCCCCTAATTCCGGACGATTAGGATGATTCGGCGCGGTCAATATTTCTTCACCATTAAAGTTTTCAATCACCACCTTGACAGGATCGATAACCGCCATCGCGCGCGGGGCATTTTGGTTTAAATCGTCGCGAATACAAGATTCCAACGCGCTGTATTCCACCACGTTATCTTGTTTGGTCACGCCGATACGGCGACAGAATTCACGAATTGATGCCGGCGTATAGCCGCGACGACGCAAACCGGAAATCGTCGGCATACGCGGATCGTTCCAGCCGTCCACAATGCCTTCATTGACTAATTTTAATAACTTACGTTTAGAGGTTAAGGTGCCTTCTAAATTCAAACGGGAAAATTCATATTGGTGTGGCAACGGGCGTTCAATACTGATATTTTCCAACACCCAGTCGTATAAACGGCGGTTATCTTGGAATTCCAAGGTACACAATGAATGTGTAATACGTTCCAGAGCGTCGGAAATACAGTGGGTGAAATCGTACATTGGATAAATGCACCATTTGTCGCCCGTTTGGTGGTGGCTGGCGAACTTAATGCGATAAAGTACCGGATCGCGCATTACCATAAACGGTGATGCCATATCAATTTTGGCACGCAGGCTGGCTTTTCCCTCGGCAATTTCACCGTTTTTCATTTTTTCAAATAACGCCAGATTTTCTTCTACGCTACGATCACGATAGGGACTGTTTTTACCCGGCTCGGTTAAAGTTCCGCGATATTCACGCATTTCTTCCGGCGAAAGTTCATCCACATATGCTAAGCCTTTTTTGATAAGCTCAATAGCGTAATTGTAAAGTGCGTCAAAATAATCGGAAGCGTAATGCACTTCGCCCGCCCAATGGAAACCAAGCCATTCCACATCAGCTTTGATGGAATCCACATATTCCACATCTTCTTTCACCGGATTGGTGTCGTCAAAACGCAGGTTACACAAGCCTTGATATTCTTTTGCTAAACCGAAGTTTAAGCAGATGGATTTGGCGTGACCGATGTGCAAATAGCCGTTTGGCTCAGGCGGGAAACGGGTGTGAACGCTTTGGTGTTTACCGGAAGCTAAATCTTCATCAATAATTTGGGTAATAAAATTGTGCGGACGGGCATTTTCCGAAAGGTCTAAAGTGTGTTCTGTGTTACTCATAATCTTCTCAATTACCGGATAAAATATTCGCGCTATTCTATACGAAAAGCCGTGTTTTGTGAAACCTCGCATTTTTCGAGCGCAGCTGTGGCGCTAATTCGCCATTCATTCTTTTACGTCCTCTTTCTTATTGCCATTACCGTTAGATAAACCAAACTTTTTAGCAAAATTTTGTCTAAGCGCAAGATTTTTCGTGCAAAAAACCGATGAATCATTAAAATATCACTTCTGAACAAATGTTCATTTTTAAATGGATTATCATGAAAAAAATTATTGTTATTCCCGTAATTTTAATTTTAGGCACTCTCGCCTACTCTTTTTTAGTCGGCAACCAGACCGAACAAGCCCGCTATTTAACCGAGTCCATCACGCGCGGCAATATCGAAAAAACCGTAGTGGCCTCCGGCTCCATCAGCAGTGTCAATGAGGTGGATGTAGGCGCACAAGTATCCGGTAAAATCACCAAACTGTATGTCGCGCTTGGGCAAGACGTCAAAAAAGGCGAGCTTATCGCAGATATTGATTCCACTACTCAGCTCAATAACCTCAACACCAAAAAAGCGGCGCTCGCGAGCTATCAGGCGCAATTAAAGGCAAAAGAAACCGCACTTTCCGTGGCACAATCGGCGTATTCCCGTTATGCCGAACTTTACGCCAAAAAAGCCGCTTCGCTTGATGACTTCAATAATTCCAAAAACAATTTTGATGCGTCACAAGCCGAAACGAACGCATTAAAAGAATCCATTAAACAAGCAGAAATTGAAGTCAGCACCGCTGAAACCAACTTAGGTTACACTAAAATCACTTCGCCCATCGACGGCACCATTATTTCCACCCCGATTGCCGAAGGGCAAACCGTCAATTCCGTCCAAACCGCGCCGACCATTGTGAAAGTGGCGGATTTAAGCAAAATGCGCGTCAAACCGGAAATTTCTGAAGGCGACATCACCAAAGTCAAAGCAGGACAAGCGGTGCGTTTTACCATATTGTCCGATCCAAACACCCATTACGAAAGCGTAATTTCGTCAGTTGACCCGGCCACCACCACGAAAAGCGATAATTCATCAAGTTCCTCGTCAAGTAGTTCAAGCAGCGCTTCGAGTAGCACTAGTGCGGTTTATTACTACGCCAATTTAATCGTGGACAATCCCGATCGCACTTTACGCATCGGAATGACCACGGAAAACAATATTAAAATCGCCGATGCACAAAACGTATTATTGGTACCCAATATGGCGATTCAAAAGAAAGACGGCAAAACCTTCGTCAATTTGTTGAATGCCAACAATCAGCCGGAACTGCGCGAAGTAGAAGTCGGCGTGCAAAACGATTTCCAAGCAGAAATCAAACGCGGTTTAACCGAAGGTGACCGAGTCATTGTGTCTCAAGTAGCAGCCGGCGAGAAAGTAGGCAACAACGGCCGCGGGCCGAGAATATTCTAAAACGCGCTAGAAAATCCATGAATATTATTGAAATCAAGAATCTTAACCGCGACTTCGGCGTGGGCAAGAACCGCGTACATATTCTGAAAAATATTTCGTTGAATATTGAAAAAGGCGACTTCGTAGCAATTATCGGCCAATCGGGTTCAGGCAAGTCCACCCTCATGAACCTTATCGGTTGCTTGGATACGGCAACCAGCGGTTCTTATAAAATTGACGGTAAAGAAATCGCCAGCTTATCTTCCGATCAACTATCCGATTTGCGTAGCCAAAAATTCGGTTTTATTTTCCAACGCTACAATTTGTTATCCAGCTTAACCGCGGCGGAAAATGTCGCTCTCCCCGCCATCTATGCCGGAATGCCCCGAGAGCACCGCATTGAACGTGCCAAACTGCTCCTGGAGAAACTGGGCTTGGGTGACAAATGGCAAAATAAACCGAATCAACTCTCCGGCGGTCAGCAACAACGGGTCAGTATCGCGCGTGCCTTAATGAATGGCGGCGAGATTATCCTTGCTGACGAACCCACCGGTGCGTTGGATTCTCATAGCGGACAAAAGGTAATGGAAATCTTGCGCCAACTGCATGGCGAAGGCCATACCATTATTATGGTTACCCACGATCGCAATATTGCAGCGCAAGCCAATCGGGTGATTGAAATTAAAGACGGCGAAATCATCGCCGATACGCAAAAAGAAGCCGTCGAAAGCAAAGCACAAAACCAGCCCCAAATAAAACCGCACTTTGGATTGAGTAAAGACCAATTGATTGAAGCGTTTCGGATGTCCGTCAGCGCTATCGTGGCACATAAAATGCGCGCACTGCTGACGATGCTCGGCATTATTATCGGCATCACTTCCGTGGTGTCCGTGGTGGCGCTCGGCAACGGTTCACAGCAAAAGATCTTGGAAAATATTAAAGGCATCGGCACCAGCACAATGACCATTTTTAACGGAACGGGTTTTGGCGATCGGCGCGCCGAGCAAATGCAAAATCTCACAGTCGGCGATGCTGATGCGCTGAACAAACAAAGTTACGTGCAAAGCGTGACGCCGAACAGTTCATCGAGCGGTATTTTGGTCTATGGCAACCAAACCTTTTCCTCCACCAATTTAAAAGGTGTAGGCGAACAATATTTTGATGTGGATGGACTGTCTTTGAAACAAGGTAATTTGTTCTCCGCACAAGATGTGGCGGAAAATAATCAAGTGGCCTTGATCGATGAAAGCGCACAAAAATCGATATTCCCGCATGAAAATCCGCTCGGCAAAGTGGTGATGTTTAACAAACGTCCGCTGCGTATTATCGGCGTGGTGTCCGATAAACAAATGGGCGGCGCCAGCAGTTCGTTGAATCTGTACGCGCCTTATACGACGGTGATGAACCGTATTTCCGGCAGTAAAAAGATCGCTTCAATTACGCTGAAAGTATCGGACGACGTAAATACAACCGTAGCGGAAAAAGGCATTACGGAGTTACTTACGATGCGCCACGGTAAAAAAGATTTCTTTATTATGAACAGCGACACCATCAAACAAACCATCGAAAGCACCACTGGCACGATGAAATTACTGATTTCTTCCATCGCCTTTATTTCCTTAATTGTAGGCGGCATTGGCGTGATGAATATTATGTTGGTCTCGGTGACAGAGCGTACTAAAGAAATCGGTGTGCGTATGGCTATCGGTGCGCGTCAAACCAATATTTTGCAACAATTTTTGATCGAAGCGGTGCTGATTTGTTTAATCGGTGGCCTAACGGGAATTTTGCTATCGGGCGTAATCGGCTTGTTATTTAATTTTTTTATGCAGGATTTCAATATGGCGTTTTCCACTGTCTCCCTCGTCAGTGCGGTGCTATTTTCAACGCTTATCGGCGTGCTATTCGGTTATATGCCGGCCAAACGCGCCGCACAACTGAATCCGGTCAGCGCGCTTGCCCGTGAATAGATTTTGTAAAACATCAAATTGCGGTTAAAATCTACCGCGTTTTTTTTAACGAAACTGAAGGAAAAATCATGTTAAAAATGAAGAAATTAGCCATTGCCGTACTCATGGCAACAACCCTCGCAGGTTGTGCCAATATCGGCGATTCCTACAAAGCCAGCCTAGAGGATTACCAAAAATACGAAGAAATCACCAAACAATTCAATGTAAAAGAAGATTGGTGGACGCTTTATCAAGATGCACAACTTAACCGCGTAGTAGAACAAGCCTTACTAAATAACAAAAACTTAGCCAAAGCCGCCATTGCGGTCAATCGAGCGCTTTATAACGCTAATTTGGTCGGCGCCAATTTAGTGCCGTCCTTTAGTGGTGCCACAAAGTCCGGCGCACAACGTCGTATCGATACATCGGCTAACTCAGCGGTTTCCCACAGCGGCTCCTTAAACGTAAGTTACACCCTAGATTTATGGCGCCGTTTGGCGGATTCTGCGGATGCTGCAGAGTGGACGCACAAAGCCACCGCGCAAGATTTGGAAGCAACCAAACTTTCTTTAATAAATTCCGTAGTTATCACGTATTACCAAATCGCTTATTTAAATGATGCAATTGCGACCACCGAAGAAAGCATCAAATACTACAGCGACATCAGCAACATTATGCAACGTCGTTTAAGCCAAGGTGTCGCAGATTCTGCCAGCGTGGATCAGGCGCAACAATCGGTTCTAACCGCACGTAACAGTTTGATCACCTACCAAACCCAACGCAAAACTGCTGAACAAACCCTGCGCAATTTGCTTAACTTAAAACCTGACGAAGCATTAAATATCAATTTCCCGCATATTCTTAACGTGAAAAATGTCGGCGTGAATTTAAACGTACCGATTTCCGTTATCGCCAACCGTCCGGATGTCAAAGGGTATCAATTCCGTTTAAGCAGCGCTTTTAAAAATGCCAGAGCAACCGAAAAAAGCTGGTTCCCTGAAGTTACCTTGGGCGGCAGTTTAAGCTCAACCGGCAACAAAGTCGGCAACGCACTTCACACGCCTGTCGCCGGCGGCACAGTAGGCATTAGCTTGCCGTTCTTAAACTGGAACAGCGTAAAATGGAATGTCAAAATTTCCGAAGCGGATTATGAAACCGCGCGTTTGAACTACGAGCAAAGTATCACCACCGCATTGAACGACGTGGACACCCACTACTTCGCCTTCACCCAAGCACAAAGCGCTTTTGCCAATCAGCAAAGAACTTTTGATTACAACAAACGCATCACGCAATATTACCGCAACCGCTATAACGCGGGGGTTTCCGAGTTGCGCGAATGGTTGAATGCGGCAAATACCGAGAAAAATTCGCAACTAGCCATCTTGAACGCAAAATTCAGCTTGATTCAAGCGGAAAATGCCGTCTATAGCGCCATGGCCGGTTATTATTCGCGTTAATTCATAACTTAAGCAAAATAAGGAAGTTTCGACTTCCTTATTTTATTTTTGGAGAGGAAAAATGAAAAAGCAGCTGACTTTCTACTTCATCCGCCACGGCAGAACCGTTTGGAACGAACAAGGCTTAATGCAAGGGCACGGCGATTCGCCATTGACGGAAATACTGTCTCCGAAAATTTTCGTTGAATCTTAAACTTTCTATCTATTCATTTCAGCACCGCATTGAAAGCTTGCCGGACAAGGCTTCAATGCGGTGCTATTTTGCGATCTCAAATCACGCGTACCGATAACTCCCGTATAAATCGCCCACTATTATTTTCTAAAAAAATACACATAAAAAAACGCTCACCTTCCGGCAAGCGTTTTTTGTTCTTAATTCAAACTATGCGGCAATCTGCAATTTTACTTTGCGCGACTCAGCCCATTCTTTTAGTTTTTGCAGGAAGATCTGTCCCATCGGGCGCGGATCACCGGTAAATAACGTACTCAAGCCGTTATTTTCGATGATCTGACGACGCAATGCCAAGCGTTCCGCATGGTTTTCCGCTAAGCGAATTGCGCGTTCTACGTATTCGTCCACGGTGTGAGCAATAAGCCATTCCGGCAAGCCTAAACGACGGAACAAGCCTTCGTCGATATGTTCGTGCACTTCCGGACCGGTTTTACAAATACCCACCAAGCCTATGGTTACCATATCGATAATACCGTTAGTATTACCGAACGGGAACGGGTTCACCATCATGTCGCAATTTTTCAAAATATCTAAGTATTGCAAATAAGGCGTTTGCGGGTGTGCCGTGGCGTCGTTACCTAAATAGGACTTAATAAAACGCGCCACATAAGGATGTGTCACACCTTGCGATTGCCCCAACGCGAAGTGGAAATGCACCTTCACTCGGGCACGATCGCGAATGGCACGTAAAGCTTCCAAGAAGAACGGGTTTAATTTCATCGTGGTGGAGGCGATACCGATGTTCACCACTTCAGGGTTTTCGCGCAATTTGTATTCCACCTGCGTCGGTGCCAAAGCAGAAGGCACGTAAGGTAAGGCGTCTTTCGGCAAACGCAACAGTTTTTCGCTGAAACAGGCTTCCGAACCAACATAATCGTCTTCTACTACCACATATTCGATAAATTTTGAATGGGTGGTCGCCGGGTGACCCAAAGCGATGGCTTGAATTGGCGCTACTCGGGTATTACTCAAGAAAATCGGCAACAAATCCATACCGATGGACGGCATATATAAAATCGCTGCTTTGTTTTCCTCGCACACTTCGCGCACTACTTTCATTCGGTCGTACACATGGCCGGACGGAATCAATTTGAATTCATCGAACACTTCTTGACCGAGCTGATCCACTTGTTCATTCCCCATTCCGATCAAATAGAAATGCTCGCGTGCCGCCCGCATTGAAGTGGAGTGAGTACGATAAATAGAGTGCGCCGAATGGAAATGCTCTAACACAACAACCATTACCGGCTTACCGTTGCGGTAACCGATATTTTGCACATCAAGATCGCGCCAACCAAACAAGAAATTATGACGACGCACCACTTTATTTAACGCACCTTTTACATCGTGTTTATTAGCCGCCACATCATAACTACAGTGCATGTACACATCGTGAGAAATAGCGTTTGGTACGTTATTTAAATCGTTTAAAGTTTCCAATCTTTTCGGGAACCACTGTAAAATCGCCGCGCGTTTGCTGAAAGCAGCCGGTGTACCGATAAAACGTGGCGACTGCAAAGCGAAACAAAGTGAGGCGCAAATATCGCGATCAATCTGCCATAACATATCCAAGTTCAAATTCAAATTGGATTCCGGCAAGTACAAAATACAGAATTTAATCAACGACGGACGCTTCGCTTCGATTTGTACTTCCGACGAATTGCGATCCGGATTACGGTTATACACCTGTAACACGTGATCCGCATTCACATAATGGGAGCTTGCAAAAATGAAGGAAATCCAACGTTGCAAGGAAAAGAAACGTTGCATTCCGGAATCGCTCACTTCTAACACCGGATCGCTAAACAATTCGGAAATCGCATCCGCCATTCGGGTACAAAAATATACCGTCAACTCCATTTCCATGTTTTTATCCCGATATTGGTCAGGATAAGCAAATTCAATGCCTTGCAAACCGCCGAAGTTTTCGTCTAATTTACCGAGAATCGACAGCAAAGTGTTGCAAGCGCGTTCATAATCCTTCTCGCGCACAGCACGCTCAAAACGCGCTACATTCGGCGTAACCTGCTCTTCTTGTTGAGCTTGTGGTTGCGGATTTTCATTTTGCATAAATAGGCTCCTATAAATAACTCATTCGTTGACTATGTTTTAAAATTTCTAACTTATCGCGCGTTTTACTTATGGCCAACGCCCATGAAGCTTTTGGCGATTCTACACGGATCGCGGTTAAATTCGGATACCACATATTACGCTCTCCATCAGATCCCCAACGCCAATCGCCGATAAACGGTAGTAATAACAGCGTCTTCACGCCTAACCCGCCGGCTAAGTGCGCCACCGATGTATCCACCGTCACCAAATAATCCATATTCATCAAATAAGCGCCGGTTTCCATTAAAGAGGCCGCATTTTCCGCCAAATTAGGAATATTGTATTCCGCGAGCAAGAGCTTTTCCTGTTCATTGCATTCTTTCTGCAAACAATACCAATTTATCCCTTCTATATCGAACAGCTCGCGTAATAATTCCGTTTGATGAATGGAACGATAAGCATCGTTTTCGTGCGTCGCATTACCACGCCACACAATCCCAACGTTTAATCCTTTCGGCACCGCATTGGTTTTAGGCTTAACTTGCATAATTTTATTTTTAGCCTGCGCCACATTCGCCGCCTCAATAAACAAATAAGGATGGCGCTTGATTACTTGCTCAAAAGGCAAATCAATATAAGCCATAATATCGTGCGGAAAAACCCAATAATCGAAGTCAGTCAATTCCACTTCAATCTTACTACTGTCGATCACCACATCAATATCCGGATGGGTGTTCAATAAATCGACGATTGGCGTTTGCCCGATCAATGTAATTTTTTGCGCATTCAACTGTTTTTTCAATGCATAGGCCAGTTGGGAAAACATCAGCTCGTCACCCAAGCCGAATTCCGTCCAAATCACTAAATGCTTACCCAGCAAATTTTGCCCTTGCCATTTTTTCGGCTGCCATTCCGTTTTCGGTGGTGGTTTAGCGCGAAAGGTATCGCTAATCAAAGGCTGACGCGCCTTAAACCCATGATGATAATCCCCTGTCATAATGGTATCCAAAGCGGCAAACACGGCGACATTCGGGTTTGTCATACGTTGACGAAATAGCCGCCAAACCGTCGACACACCGTCCACTAAACCTAATTGTTGATAAATTTTTGCTTGATACATTGTCGGATGAATATGTAAAGGCGCTAAGATCTCCATCTTATCCAACAATGACAATGCCTTGGCAAAAGCACGTTGACTTATTAAGTGTTCCAACTCCGCTTCATAATCTTCGTAACTCCGACTATGCGGTAATTTAGCAAATACCAATACATTACCCGAATCCAATGGACTCAATTCTACAAATTCAGTAACGCGTTCAAAAAATGCATCTATATTCGCTTGTGCGCTTTTCGGCAGCACTAAGGCGCCATTTATCTTCAGCACACGCAACCAACAAATAAAGCTGCTGTAGTTAATCGGGCAAGATTCATCAACCATAAGGATATCGTAGCTCTCCGCCGATACCGCATTCAACTGATGTCTCATTCCCATCTCCGGCAACCATTGAACCAAAGACAGCCCTTTTACATATTGTTCGTTAAAATTACTCAAAAAATGAGGATTACATAACAACAACGTAGATATTTTTTCAGTAGTTTCAATCGATGATTGTTGATTATTCATAATTTAATCTCTGGTAAAAATCGCGAGGGTTTGCGCCCCCGCGATTTTATCTTAATTATGGCTTAACGCCTAGCGATTACCATTTGTAACCGACACCTGCGCCAACCCCGGCTTCGCCATTGCTGCTGACTGCACCGTTGAGTTTAATAATGACTTTGCCATTATCCAACGCACGGGAGTAGCCGACAGCCACTGCGCTCGCCCCACCTTGTGAGCCGACCGCTGCAGAAACCATGGATTCACCGGCTGCCGTCACTTGCGGTAATGCCGTTGCCGCCATCGCATTCGCTGCATAACCTCGCATTCTCTTATCGAGTTTATTTACGCGTTTGTTCAGGTTATTCACTGCACTATTCGTTGCTGTCGCATTGAAACCGGCAAGCGTTGTGTTCACATAACGTTTCACATCGCCCATATTCGCCGCGTCGGTATCTGCTGTCGCATTACCTACGTTTTGAATGCGGTTTCCGCCCATGTTAACAGTCGTTCCGGTCGCAACTTTCACGCTCGTACCTGCACCACCGCCTAAGGTCACATTGCCTGTGGCAGTGAGATCTTTGGTGGTCACACTGTCCACGCTGATATCGCGTGCCAAGGCAACACTTAAACCGCGTCCGGTTTGGGTGATTTCAATGTTTTTGCCAGCGTCGAAGGTGACAGTATCGTTACCTTTCACGTTTGCAATAGACACGTTGCTCACATTGCCGGTGGACGCACTTGTCGTCAAGTTCCAGCCTGCATTGGCTTGCGTTGCGTTAGCAAGCGCAGCCGTAGCATTCGCATTAGCAGAATTTGCGGTGCTATTCGCAATATTCGCCGTGTTGTTTGCAGTGTTCGCCGTTGTGTTGGCCGCATTGGCTGTGCTGTTCGCAGTGTTCGCCGTTGTGTTAGCCGCATTAGCTGTGCTGTTCGCAGTGTTCGCCGTTGTGTTGGCCGCATTAGCTGTGCTGTTCGCAGTATTCGCCGTTGTGTTAGCCGCATTGGCTGTACTGTTCGCAGTGTTCGCCGTTGTGTTGGCTGCGTTAGCAGTGCTGTTTGCAGTATTAGCGGTGCTATTGGCTGCATTAGCAGTTGAGTTCGCAGCAAAGGCAGTGCTGTTAGCCACATTTGCAGTTGAGTTCGCAGCAAAGGCGGTGCTGTTAGCCACATTCGCTGTGCTATTCGCTGCATTAGCAGTGGAGTTAGCGGCGAAGGCTGTGCTGTTAGCCACATTCGCTGTGCTATTCGCTGCATTTGCAGTGGAGTTAGCGGCGAAGGCTGTGCTGTTAGCCACATTCGCTGTGCTATTCG
>NZ_DBHLAM010000050.1:0-19815 GCF_057314195.1 Rodentibacter sp.
ATAAATGGTTTGCACGCCACACAGATTGGCAGCGTAAAGAATTTCATCCGCAATTGGTGGCGGTGAACACAGCACGATTTTCTTACAGCCTGCGATTTTTGCCGGAATGGCAAGCATCAGCACCGTAGAAAACAACGGTGCGGAACCGCCGGGAATGTATAAACCGACACGATTAATCGGACGTGTCACCACCTGACAACGCACGCCGGGCTGGCTTTCAATATCCACCGCCTGTGGTTTCTGTGCGTCGTGAAAGGCAGTGATATTGCGCTTAGCATTCTGAATCGCCTTCTTCAACGGCTCAGGAATACGCGCCGTCACCTCCGCAATTTGTTGTGGAGTCACGATCAAGCTGTCAAGTTTAATTTTGTCGAATTTCTCCGTGAGTTCAAACAACGCCTTATCGCCATCCTGCTGCACAAATTTAACGATATTTTCCACCGCACTTTTAATCTCATTTGAAGCGGAAATCGCGGGGCGGGTAAGGGCTTGTTGTTGCTCTGTTGCAGAAAGATTATTCCAATTTAGTGTTTCCATAATACAAAACCTTCCTTTTATTTAACGTTGTTTTTCTTTGGTTGCTTTCTTTGGCAACACAAAGAAAATAACAAATCACTCCATCATTTTTTCAATCGGTAACACCAAAATTGAACTGGCTCCGACTTCTTTCAATTGTTCCATGGTTTCCCAGAACAGATTTTCTTGGCTGACCACGTGCATGGCTACTTTGGAATTATCATGCGCCAGCGGCAGAATCGTTGGGTTTTCTACGCCAGGTAAAAGTGCAGTAATTTCTTCGAGTTTATTTTTCGGCGCGTGTAGCATAATGTATTTGGATTCGGCGGCTTGTTGCACGCCTTGAATGCGGGTGAGCAGTCTATCTACCAAGACTTGTTTATCGCTGCTTAAAGGTTCTGCACGTTGAATTAAACAGGCTTTGGAGCGGTAAATCACCTCTACTTCTTTCAAACCATTGGCTTCCAAGGTGGCGCCGGAAGACACCAAATCACAAATGGCATCGGCAAGTCCGGCACTCGGAGCAACTTCCACCGAGCCGTTCAGTAACGTGCTTTTAAACGGCACACCTTGTTCTTTCATATAACGTTTGAGTAAATTCGGATAGGAGGTGGCAATGCGGGCATTGGCGAAATCTTGTACGTTGTTGTATTGCTGATCGCGATCGACAGCTAGAGATAAACGACAACCGCCAAAATCCAACTGACGCAGTTTTTTATAAGCGACTGTTTCTCCGGCAGCCAAGCGTCCTAATTCTTCTTCCTCAAGCACGTTTTCACCGATAATGCCGAGATCTGCCACACCGTCAAAAATCAAGCCGGGAATATCATCATCACGCACGCGCAGGATTTCAATAAGCATATTTTCCGCATATGCGATGAGGCGTTGCTCATTCCAGTTAATTTTAACACCGCATTGACTCAGCAATTCCGCGCAGTCTTTGCTTAAACGACCTTTCTTTTGCATGGCAATGCGTAAACGTTGTTTGTCAGTCATGTTGTTACCCTCATTCTGTGAAAATCTAAAAAAGCAAAACCCCTCGAAAGTTTCCTTCCGAGGGGTTGTATCATTATGACGTCGTATTACTCGGAAGATGTACAATATCTTCCAGCCATACACACACGCCTGAAAGATAATCAGGTGCGGTGGTGATGGCGGTTAGTACGAATTAAGTTCATCATATTGTTCCTTAAAAATAGAATGACCCGACTATAATCAAATCGCTTCCTCATTGCAAATACTTTTTGTTAAATTTGAGGAAGTAAATCGGTATAAAAAAATGCGGTGAATTTCACCATATTTTTTATAATTTTATTCCGTTGCGTTTTTAAAAGACACTTCCGGATCAGGTTCATGCGTAATACGATTGCGCAAGTCACGACGGATAACCTCAATGGGTTTCAATGCGGTGCTGATTTCACTGTCCGACTGTAAGTAATTCATTTGAAACTGCATAAATTATCGACAATCCAAAGCGAAATAGGACACAGATTCTTTAACAATTTAGCGATCCAGTCAAGATTAAATGCAGATTTCTACTAAAAAAGAGTGATTTCTCTAACTTAGAGATATAAAAAACGGTCGTTATTTCATCAAATAACGACCGTATTCACTGCAGATTTGACCAAAATTATAATTTTGCCGCAAGCATCGCTTCTAATTTTTCTTGGTCAATGGCGAATTTACGAATACCTTCGGCCAGTTTTTCAACAGCCATCGGATCGCTGTTGTGCTGCCAATAAAACTCTGCTTCGCTCAATGGTTGTGGCTTGGCTTTCAGCTCGCCTTGATAGTCAAGTTTACGAACCAATGCGGTCGAGTTTTCTTGTAACGCTTTTAACAAAGTCGGCGCAATGGTTAAGCGGTCACAACCGGCAAGCTCAACGATTTCACCAACATTGCGGAAACTTGCCCCCATCACGACGGTATTATAGCCGTGTGCCTTGTAGTAATTATAAATTTTAGTCACCGAAATTACACCCGGATCTTCTGACGGCGCATACTCTTTTTTGTCGGAATTGGCTTTGTACCAGTCCAAAATACGCCCTACGAACGGCGAAATTAAGTACACGCCCGCTTCCGCGCACGCACGTGCTTGAGCTTCGGAGAATAATAAAGTCAAGTTACAATTAATGCCTTCTTTTTCCAGAATTTCCGCCGCACGGATACCTTGCCAAGTGGACGCAATTTTAATCAAAATACGCTCGTTTGAAATGCCCGCTGCATTGTAAAGCGCGATAAGTTTACGCGCTTTCTCTACCGTCGCTTGAGTGTCGTAAGAAAGACGCGCGTCCACTTCGGTGGAAATACGTCCCGGCACAATTTTTAAAATTTCCAAGCCGATATTTACCGCCAATTTATCTTCCGCATCAACCAGTTGTTGCGCTTTATCCGCGCTTTGCGCTTTCGCGTAAGCGATCGCTTCGTCAATCAACGGAGCATATTGTGGCAGTGCGGACGCGCTTAAAATTAATGAAGGATTGGTCGTCGCATCTTGCGGTTGGTATTTTTTGATCGCTTCGATATCGCCGGTATCGGCCACTACCACGGTCATGCTGCGAAGTGAATCTAATTGAGTTGTCATTGTGTGCTCCTTGTCTCGATTGATGGGCGCTACGATATCATAATTCAGATTTGAAGTGATAGTGAGAAACGCGAATATTACCGATAGTTTTTAACGACACATTAACTTTTTATTTTCCAATCACTATGGTCGACGGCAACCGGTTTAGCAAATAAAGTGACAATCAAAAACAGCACCGCATTGGAAAGTTTTGCCGCACCAAAAAACAATCTATGCTATGCTACGCGGCAATTTTCGAGCGCAATGGCACTATCAATAAGTAATAAGGAATTTTTATGCCTGTCAAATTGAATTACCACAAAACGCATTTTCTAACCAGTTCACCGAATATCCATGCGATTCCCAGTGATACGGGCATTGAAATCGCCTTTGCCGGTCGTTCCAATGCGGGAAAGTCCACCGCATTGAACGCGCTGACCAACCAAAAAAGCCTTGCCCGTACTTCCAAAACGCCAGGGCGCACGCAGTTAATCAATTTGTTTGAAGTGGAGCCGAACTGTAAATTGGTGGATTTGCCGGGTTATGGCTATGCCGCCGTGCCGGAACAAATGAAGCGCCAATGGCAAAAATCTCTCGGCGAATATTTGCAAAAACGCGAATGTTTGGCAGGGCTCGTGGTGTTGATGGATATTCGTCATCCGTTAAAAGATCTCGACCAACAACTGATTGAATGGGCGGTTTCCGCCGATTTGCCGGTGTTGTTATTACTGACCAAAGCGGACAAGTTGAGCCAAAGTGCAAGAGCTAAGCAAGTTAAAATGGTGCGTGAAGCCATTTTGCCGTTCCAAGGTGATATTCAAACAGAAGCCTTTTCAGCGCAAAATAAAATCGGCATCGACAAACTCGCGGCCAAATTAGACGAATGGTTTTCGCCGGTTTTTGTCGAGTAAAATCTGTACTTTGCGAGCCGGATCGCAAAAAAAGCGTCTGATGAATGATTTCGTCAGACGCTTTTTTTATCGTGCGAAAACTTTTTTAAGTTTAATGTATGTTAAGGATATTATGTCCCTCGCTATTATTTACAGCCGCGCCTCCATGGGCGTGCAAGCACCGCTCGTCACCATAGAAGTTCATTTGAGCAACGGCAAACCGGGTTTTACGCTTGTCGGATTGCCGGAAAAAACGGTAAAAGAAGCGCAAGATCGGGTACGCAGCGCGTTAATGAACGCACAATTCAAATATCCGGCCAAACGCATTACCGTTAATCTGGCACCGGCGGATTTGCCAAAAGAAGGCGGACGATTCGATTTGCCCATTGCACTAGGCATTCTTGCTGCCTCGGAACAACTTGATATAAGCCGTTTAAAGCAATTTGAATTTGTCGGCGAACTGGCATTGACGGGCCATTTACGCGGCGTGCATGGTGTCATTCCGGCCATTCTGGCGGCACAAAAATCAAAACGCGAACTGATCATCGCCAAGCAGAACGCGAATGAGGCTTCGTTAGTCTCCGAACAAAATACTTATTTTGCACAAACCTTGTTAGATGTGGTGCAGTTTCTCAACAATCAGATGAGATTGCCTCTCGCCTCCGATTTAACGCAAGAAGATGTAATTGATTTTCCTGGCAAGAATCCGCTTGATTTAACCGATATTATCGGGCAGCAACACGCCAAACGGGCGCTAACCATTGCCGCCGCAGGACAGCATAATCTGTTATTTCTAGGCCCGCCAGGTACCGGCAAAACCATGTTGGCAAGCCGATTGACCGGGCTTTTACCGGAAATGAGCGATCAAGAAGCGATAGAAACCGCCTCCGTCACCAGCTTGGTGCAAAACGAATTGAATTTTCAGAACTGGAAACAACGTCCCTTTAGAGCACCGCATCACAGTGCCTCTATGCCGGCTCTCGTGGGCGGCGGAACCATTCCGAAACCCGGCGAAATTTCTCTCGCCACCAACGGCGTACTTTTTCTTGACGAATTGCCGGAATTTGAACGCAAAGTCTTGGATGCGCTGCGCCAACCGTTAGAAAGCGGTGAAATCATCATTTCACGTGCCAATGCGAAGATTCAATTTCCTGCGCGTTTTCAATTAGTCGCGGCAATGAATCCGAGTCCGACCGGACATTACACCGGCACGCACAACCGCACTTCGCCACAACAAGTCATGCGTTATTTGAATCGTTTATCGGGGCCGTTTTTAGATCGCTTCGATCTCTCCATCGAAGTGCCGTTATTGCCGCAAGGCAGTTTACAAAATTCCGGTGATCGCGGCGAAACCAGCGAGCAAGTACGAGAAAAAGTATTAAAAGTACGCGAAATTCAACTGGTAAGGGCGGGAAAAATCAATGCTTATTTAACCGGCAAAGAAATTGATCGTGATTGTAAATTAAATGAAAAAGATGCGTTATTTTTGGAAAAGGCACTCAACAAGCTTGGCCTTTCCGTGCGCGCTTATCATCGAATTTTGAAAGTTTCGCGCACGATTGCCGATCTCAACGGCGAAACCCAAATCGGTCAACCGCACTTGGCGGAGGCGCTGGGATATCGCGCAATGGATCGATTATTACAGAAGCTGGCGAATATGTGAGCAGTACGGATAACCGTTATGATGTCAAAATAGCACCGCATTGAAAGCAATTCCAATGCGGTGCTATTTTGCGTGTTAGTTGCAGAGAATTTTTAACGAAATCGATCTAAAAATTTGTAATATTGCACGCCGATTTTAGTCGCTAAATTCTTCACGATTTTCCCACCATACACCGACGGAACTTTCAGTCCTTCAAAAATTCGCAAGCGTTGATCATCACCCAAAATCGCTTCCGCCACGATGCGACCGGCCAGCCCGGTGAGCGCCACGCCATGTCCGGAATAACCTTGTGTGAAATAAATGTGTGGAGAAATACGACCGAAATGCGGAGTGGAATTCATCGTCATATCAATCGGTCCCGCCCAGCCGTAATCAATTTTCACGTCTTCCAGTTGTGGGAAAACATGCAGCATATTTCGCCGCATAACGGCGATCATGTCTTTTTCCGAACTGGAATCACTGCCAAAAAGCAGGCGATTATCCGCGCTTAAACGATAATAATCGAGCAATAAATTGTTGTCGCACACCGACATGCCGTTGTTAATCAGCGAATCCGCCACCGTTTGGCTCAAAGGTTCAGTCGCGATAATAAAACTTTCTACCGGCAGAATTTTACGATTAATGCCATGATGAATGGACTTCGGCAAAACATCGATATAGGCATTGACCGCCAAAATGACGTCTTGCGCGATAACCGCACTGCGGTCGGTTTTTACTTCTACCGCGCCGTTTTTCTCAATTAAATCTACCACCGGCGATTGTTCGAAAATCTGCACACCCAGATTAAGGCAGGCTTTCGCCAAACCAAGGCAATAATTGAGCGGATGCAAATGGCCCGAATTACTATCGTACAAGCCACCCACATAAATATCGCTGCCAAGATGTCGTTTTAATTGCGCTTTATCCCAAAGCTGCATATTTTGATAGCCGAAATTTTCGTGGCTGGCTTTTTCCATTTCAATCAAATCATCCATGCGACGATCGTTTAACGCCAAGGTGGCATAGCCTTTTTTCCAATCGCATTGAATGCTGTATTTGGCAATGCGTTCGTCGATAATGTCAATGGCTTCCAAAGACATTTCCCACAGCTTGTGCGCTTTGTCGAAGCCCACTTGTTTAATGTATTCGTCAATACCTTCTTCAAAGCCGTTAATCGCTTGCCCGCCGCTTCGTCCGGAGGCGCCGAAACCTACGCGTGCGCCCTCCAATACAATCACTTTTTTACCTTTTTCAGCCAGTTCTAAGGCGGCGGATAGCCCAAAAAAGCCGGCGCCAATTACGCATACGTCAGCTTGTTCAATTTGACTTAAAGCAGGCAATTGGAAGTCTTGATTGCGAGAATCAAAATAATAGGAAGGAATATGTTCTTGATGGGCGAAAGTCAGCATAAAAAAGTCCGTTGAAAAAAATCGGCGAAATCTTACCCCGCCCGGGAAATATGTCAAACTCTTTAGAAAAAATGCTATACTGCCGCGCGCGTAAATTTTGCGCGTTTACTTGGCTTAATTCACAATTTTCACGCCTCCGTTTGGGGCTAACCGTCGCAGAACAGTGGCGGGAATGGCAACGGAAGTACCGATCAGCACCGCATTGAAATCCTTCCCCTCCGTAACGGCAGGCGAAATATTGTGGAAACGTCTGTTCCTATTAGGTTTATTTCCCTTCGGAGGTCAATAAATTGAAAAAATCCTTTGTTCGTTCCATCAAAAAAATTCTCCTTTCCGGCGTTATACTTTTTGCGACATCCGCCTTCGCCAACAAACTCTATGTCTATAACTGGACGGACTATGTGCCTTCTGATCTTGTTGCCCAATTCACCAAAGAAACCGGCGTGGAAGTAATTTATTCCACCTTTGAAAGCAACGAAGAAATGTATGCCAAATTAAAATTGACGGAAAATACCGGCTCAGGTTACGACTTGGTATTTCCTTCAAGCTATTATGTAAACAAAATGATCAAGGAAAATATGTTACAACCCCTTGATAAAAGTAAACTTTCTAATTTAAAACAAGTGCCTAAGCATTTATTAAATAAAGAATTCGATCCAGAAAATAAATATTCCTTGCCTTATGTTTATGGCTTAACCGGAATTGAAGTCAATTCCGACGACATCGACCCGAAAACCATTACGAGCTGGGCGGATTTATGGAAACCGGAATTCAAACACAAAGTATTGTTAACCAGCGATGCACGCGAAGTGTTCCACATCGCGTTATTGTTAGAGGGGAAATCGCCGAACACGACGCATGAAGACGATATCAAAGCCGCTTACGAACGCTTGGTGCAATTATTGCCAAATGTGATTACGTTTAACTCCGACTCGCCGGAAGTGCCTTACGTACAAGGCGAAGCGGCTATCGGTATGATTTGGAACGGTTCCGCCTATTTGGCGCACAAAGAAAACCCGAGCCTACAGTTTGTGTATCCAAAAGAAGGCGCAATTTTCTGGATGGATAACTACGCCATTCCAAGAACGGCCAAAAATGCCGAAGATGCGCATAAATTCATTGACTTTTTACTTCGCCCTGAAAACGCCAAAGTGGTGGTAGAACGCATGGGTTTCTCTATGCCAAATGAAGGCGTAAAAGCCTTATTGAGCCCGCAACTTGCCAATGACACAACCCTTTTTCCACCAGCGGAACAAGTGGAAAAAGGCATTATGCAAGGCGATGTCGGCGAGGCCGTGGATCTTTACGAAAAATACTGGAATAAACTGAAAACCAATTAATTTTTCTTTCTCAAAAGTGCGGTTAAAAATAACCGCACTTTTTGTTATACTCTCGCCGTTTTTTTCTCAATTTAAAGCATTTAAGGTTAAATCGATGCGTACAAGTCAATATTTATTCTCCACGTTAAAAGAAACTCCGGCGGAAGCGGCGATTGTCAGTCACCAATTAATGTTACGCGCAGGCATGATTCGTCCCCTCGCCGCGGGGCTTTACAACTGGATGCCGACCGGTTGGCGTGTGTTACGCAAAGTGGAAAAAGTGATCCGTGAAGAAATGGATAAAAGCGGTGCGCTGGAAATCAAAATGCCGGTGGTGCAACCGGCAGAATTGTGGCAGGAATCCGGTCGTTGGGATCAATACGGCCCGGAATTATTGCGCTTTACCGACCGCGGCGAACGCGGTTTTGTAATCGGACCGACCAACGAAGAAGCCATTACCGATTTAATGCGTCGTGAAATTAGCTCTTATCGCCAATTGCCGATCAATCTTTATCATATTCAAACCAAATTCCGTGATGAAGTGCGCCCGCGTTTCGGCGTCATGCGCAGTCGCGAATTCATTATGAAAGACGCCTATTCTTTCCATACCGACAAAGAAAGTTTGCAACAAACATACGATGTGATGTACCGAACTTACAGCAACATTTTCACCCGTTTAGGCTTAGATTTCCGCGCTGTGCAGGCGGACACAGGTTCTATCGGCGGTAGCGCCTCCCATGAATTTCAAGTGCTTGCCAACAGCGGCGAAGATGATGTAATTTTCTCCACCGAATCCGATTACGCAGCGAATATTGAACTTGCTGAAGCAATAGCCATCGGCGAGCGCGCGGCGCCAAGCAAAGCGATGGAACTTATCGACACTCCGAACGCGAAAACCATCGCAGAATTGGTGGAACAATTCAATCAACCGATTAAAAGCACGGTCAAAACGCTTATCGTTAAAGGTGCAAGCGAAGAACAACCGTTAGTCGCGTTAGTCATTCGCGGCGACCACGAACTTAACGAAATCAAAGCGGAAAAGCTGGAAGAAGTGGCGTCCCCGTTCGAATTTGCCGAGGAAGCAGAAATCAAAGCAAAAATCGGTGCTAGCGTGGGCTCGCTCGGTCCGGTTAATCTAAATATTCCGGTAATTATCGATCGCAGCGTGGCATTAATGTCCGATTTCAGCGCAGGCGCCAATATCGACGGTAAACACTACTTCAATATCAACTGGGAGCGCGATGTAGCCCTGCCGAAAGTGGCGGACATTCGTAATGTAGTAGAAGGCGATCCGAGTCCGGACGGCAAAGGCACGCTTTTAATCAAACGCGGGATTGAAGTGGGACATATTTTCCAACTGGGCAAAAAATATTCCGAAGCGATGAACGCGACCGTGCAAGGCGAAGACGGCCGCCCGATGGTAGTGACTATGGGTTGTTACGGTATCGGCGTAACCCGCGTAGTCGCCGCTGCCATAGAGCAACATCACGACGAACGCGGTATTATTTGGCCGACCGATGAAATCGCACCGTTTACTGTTGCGATCGTGCCGATGAATATGCACAAATCCGAAACCGTACAACAATACGCCGAAGCACTCTACCTCACTCTACAAGCGCAAGGCATAGATGTGATTTTTGATGATCGTAAAGAACGCCCGGGCGTCATGTTCGCAGATATGGAATTGATCGGCGTGCCGCATATGCTGGTTATCGGTGAGAAAAACCTCGCGAACGGCGAAATCGAATATAAAAACCGCCGTAGCGGTACAAAAGAAATGGTTGCCAAAGAACAATTATTGGACTTCTTGAAAGGAAAATTAGCGGCATAAATTAAAAAGGACTGAGCTCGCCGAAATATCGAGATCAGTCCTTGAGTTTATCATCGTCCGATTCTTGAGGCGGTCAGAAATGACCGCCTTTTTTATTGGCCTCAAAGCAAGCCATCATAAACAAATAATGGCCACACAAAGTCGACAAAGTAAAACGCAGTTCGCGATCAGCACCGCATTGAAGCCTTGCCGGACGTGGCTCTAGCCGAATCGATTTAGAATTGAACCATTCACTCCGACTTTCTTATCTATGACATCCTTCCGCTTTCAATACCAATCACTTGATCGCAAATCGCCATGGTGGATTGTCGGTGGCTGACGAGTACAATGAGTTTATCGGCTTTCACATTCCGCAAAGATTGCAAAATGATGGCTTCGTTTAAGCTGTCGAGATTGCTGGTCGGTTCGTCGAGCAAAATAATCGGCGCATTGTGCAAGAAGGCACGAGCGATGCCGATACGTTGTTTTTCGCCATCGGAAAGATTGCCGCCAAGCTCTGTCATTTTGGTTTGGTAGCCTTCCGGCAAGCTCATAATAAAATCATGAATAGACGCCTGTTTTGCGGCTTCGATAATTTGTTCTTGCGTGGCGGATCGATGCGCCAAGCGGATATTTTCTTCGATAGTGTCGTTGAAAATATAGGTTTGCTGCGTGATGTACGCCATATTGTCACGCAGGCTGGCGGTATTAATGTTGGCCAACGGTTCGCCGTTAATACGAATTTGCCCTTGTTGCGGATCGTAAAAACGCATTAACAGTTTCAACAAGGTGCTTTTGCCGCTGCCGCTTCTGCCGTGAATGCCGAGAATTTGTCCTTTCGCCAACTGCAAATTAATGCCGGAAAGAATTTGTTCTTCGCCGTAAGCAAAATCAAGATTTTCCACCGCAATATCAGAAACATCCGTTAAATTGACCGCATTTTCTACGTCTTTCAACGCCGGTTGTTCCGCTAATAAGCTCAGCACGCGCTCGCCGGAAGCCAAGGTTTGCAAGAGATTACTGGAAAGATTACTCAAGGCAATCACCGGGCCATAGCTCGACATCAGCAAAATCACGCCCACAAGAAAACCGGCAAAATCTAATTTATCCAAACTAAATAAAATCAATCCGGTAAATAAAATAATGATGTTGAATACAGAAACCGCAATTTCCGTATAAACACGCACTTTCGCTTCTTGATCTTTAATTTTACGGAACGCGCCGTCTATGGCTTGGCTGCGTTGTTGGATTTCGTTCAAACGTTGTTTGGCATAGCCAAAGAGTTGGATTTCTTTCATTCCGCGTACGCTGTCTAAAAAGAAATCGTTCATTTCGCCCACCAGTTCGCGGTATTTTCTACCGTCTTCACGTGCGAGTTTGGTGGTAATAATCGGCAACACCACACCAATGCAAAGATAAGCGATCAACGCCACCAACGCGAACCACGCGGAAATATGCGCAAACACGGCGACTAAAATCGCGGACGTAAAGAACGCAATCATAATCGGCGCAATAGTGTGCGCGTAAAACACTTCGAGCAATTCGATGTCGTTGGTGACAAGGGAAACCAGTTGCCCCGCTTGTTTATCCTGCAACTTCACAAACGCCAATCGACGCAACGCGGAAAAGACTTTATCGCGCAAAAGCGCAAGCAATTTGAAGGCGATATAGTGACCGGACATTTGTTCCAAATAACGCAAAATGCCACGCGCCACCGCAAGGGCGATAAGTGCGGTCAAAATTTGGGTGAAATTTAAATGCCCTTCAAAACCAAGCAGATGGCTCAATCCCATCGCGCCCAACACCATAATAAAAATCGCACTCAAGAAACCAAGCGTGCCCATGGTGATGGTAAACGCCATAATGTGCGCGAGCGGTTTAACGAGCGCAAGCAACTGCCACATCACTAAAAATCCATTCTTACGCATGTGCCACCTCTCTGATTTGTTCTAAAGATTTTTGTTGTTGGAACATTTCCGCATAGGCACCCTGTTCTGCCATTAAGGCGCTATGCGTACCTTGTTCAATCAATTTGCCTTTATCCAACACATAAATGCAATCCGCATTCACGGCGTTTGCCAAGCGGTGAGAAATCATCACAATGGTTTTGTGTTGTTTAAATTGTTGGATGAACTGCAAAATCACTTCTTCGCTTTCCACATCAATATTGCTGGTGGCTTCGTCAAAAATATACACTTGCGCATCATGCAACAGCGCACGCGCTAAGGCTAAACGCTGAATTTGTCCACCCGATAAATTTGTCCCACGACTTAACAACGGCATATCCAATCCGCCATTTTCGCGCACAAAATTCGCTAAATTCACTTGTTCCAAACATTGATAAATTTGCTCATCTGTCGCACCGGTTTTCGCCATTAACATATTGTCGCGCAACGAGCCTTTGAACACGTAGCTGCTGTGGCTAACCAACGAAACATTTTGGTAGAAGGAAGTGCGATCGATCTCGAAGGCGTTTTGTCCGTTAAACAAAATCTCCCCTTGTTGCGGTTTGTAAAAGCCCATTAAAAGCGAAACCAAGGTAGATTTTCCACAACCGCTTTTGCCCACAAAGACGGTGAGTTGATTCGGTTGAATGGTTAAATCCAAACCTTGAATTGCCGGTTTTTCTGCGGAATAAGCAAAATGTAGATTTTTGATTTCTACTTGAACGTTATTTTTCGCTGCAAAATCCACCGCACTTTGCTGTGCTTCAACCGGCGTATCTAAAAGCGTAAAAATCTTATCGGAAGCGGCTTTGCCGTTCATCGCCACGTGGAAGAACGAACCGAGCAAACGCAGCGGAATGAAAAATTCGGAAGCCAACAAGATAAACAAAATCACACCGAAAATACTGATTTGTGCCTCTTGATATTGCAAAAGTGCAGTCAAAATCCCGACGGCTGCACCGCCGTAAGCGAGCAAATCCATCAGCGACACAGAGTTAAGCTGCATGGTCAGCACTTTCATGGTAATGGTGCGGAATTGTTCCGCTTCGGCATCCATTTGTTTGGCTTTGTAGCCGTCGTCTTGATAAATTTTGAGCGTCACCAAGCCTTGTAAATTATCCAAAAAGCTGCTGCCTAAGCCTACGTAAATCGCCCAATATTTCGCCAAAAGTTTTTTGGCAATTTTATTTACCGCAATAATGGACATAGGAATTAACGGCACGCACACAAGCAAAATTAATGCGGTTGGCGCGTTAAAAAAGACGAGAAAAAAGAATAATGTGAGCGGCGCAAGTAGGCTGTAAAACAGTTGCGGAAGGTAACGCCCAAAATAAATTTCCAACTGTTCCACCCCTTCTGAAGCCACTTGAATGATGGATGAGGTGGATTGTTGATTCACTTGATTGAGCGGCATTCCGGCTAGTTTACGATAAATCAAACTACGCAATTCGTGCTTCACGCGCGTGCTGGCAAAATAAGAGGCTTGCACTGATTTCTTGCCGGCAAAGGCACGTAAGGCAAGAGCGGCAATTAAAATCCCCCCAAAACCGACCGCACTTGACGCTGTCAGTTCACGCAAAAACGCGGCTTGCAACACATAAGCAAACGCCACCGCACTCACGATACCGCCTACCAACGCCAGCCAATTCCATAGCACCGTGCGCGCAATCCATTTTTTGCTGTCGGCAACAGTGTTGATGAGACGTTTGTCGATCATCATATTGATTACTCCTGAAATAAAAAGAAGTACGCGTTAAATGCGTACTTTTGCAAAATCATGTCATTGCAACAAAGCAGATATTGCACTCTCGAAATAGCACCGCATTGGAGCAGGTTCCAATGCGGTGCTGTAACGCAAGTCTAATTAGAATCGGATTTCTATAGATGCCGAGAAATTACGGCCCGGTGCATAGAAACGTTCTAAGCCTTGGTTGCCATAGCGATAATCTACCGTATTAATCGTGCTGCGGTAGTTAATGCCGCGTAAGCTGTCCCAAGTATGGTATTTTTTATCAAAGAGGTTATATACACCGGCACGCAACGTCACATTTTTAACCGGACGGTAGTAACCAAACATATCAAAGACCCAATAGGATTTATTTAACCAACGGTATTCTCGGTGTGTTACTACTTCATCCCATCGTTCGCAAAGATCAGTGAACCAGTTATTTTGCGTACATACGCTGTCTCTTTCGGTAATTTTTGCGTCGCCGCCTTTTTTACCCCGTTGATAAGTTAAGCGGGAAAAGATCCCCCATTTTTCATTCGGTTCCTCATAATCCAAACCAAAAACTAACTTAAGCGGTTGAATAGAAAGCAGGCTGTCATTGTTTGAGAGCTTACCCTTGGCGTAACCAATCGCACCGGACAATTTAAACCCTTCCGGCAACGGTGTGACTTCATTTAAGTTCAAACTGCCTTTGACTTCCAAACCATAAATACGGGCGCTGTCTAAATTAACCATTTGTTGGAATGGTGCAGGGCTCCATTTATGGCAGTAAAGGCCATCATAAAGATCTGAACATTGAGGGTTGAAATACATATCGGTGGTTTCTTGTTCAAATAAGAAATTGCGATATTTGGTGTAATATACATTCGCATCCAGTGTACCTAGATCATGCTTAGCCTGTGTATATAAGGTGTGACTGATACTGCGTTCTGCTTTTAAATTTGGATTCGCTTTCCAGTTACCGGCCGGATTATCATAAGTGAAAAAGACTTCCGTTGCGGTCGGCACACGATAGCCTGTGCCTAATTGATAGCCTACTTTCCAAGTTGGGTTAACCTGTGCATCAAGCCCGATAAAGCCGTTCCAATTAACAAAAGTCGTGTCTTTCGGTTTGTTCCGCTCTTCCGCCCGCAAACAAGCCGGTGTACAAGGAACACCATCTTCATAAGGCTGCGGTTTTAATTTTTCATGATCGTAACGAACACCGATAAATGACGAAAAAATCTCATTCCAAAATGTATCATTTTTTAAACTAAAGCCGTATTGAGCAGTTTTTACCGGACGCTGAATCGTATAAATACGCTCGCTACTCACCGAACCGTTTGGATTTAATACCTTATCATTATTGATATTTTTAAAATCACGTTGCGCAATATAGGTTCTAAACGACAAGAGATGTTCCCCGCCAATCAGGGTAAACGGCTGCGAATCAATTCTTAATGTCGCCCGTTTATATTCGGTTTTCATGTTGCGGTTATCCACATGAAACAACGAGCCTTTCACATAATTAGGATTGCGCCATGAACCGATATTTTCATAATCTCCTTTATAATTTATCGCGCCATTTTCAATTTTTTGATAGTCAAAATCGGTACGAACTAAACCGATAACGGGATTATTCTCCGCTTTCCATTCATAGAACAGATTACCGTTAAAGCGTCTTTCATAATCATCCGCCTCACGCCAACTAGTATTCATCGCATAAGAATATTCCCAGGTATAACGCTTTCCACGTTGGCCATTAACGGAAACACCCACTTTATGCTGCGGATTAATTTTCCAGGTTAATTTGGCTAAATAGCTGTGGTTTCGATGATTGGACGGATCTGGATGAATACGCGCTTCACCGATCTCGGCACGTCTGGCAATATCATAAGCGGAATCCCATCTGTTTCTAGGACGAAGCGTAATATCGCCACCTGCACTTTTAAATTCATGTCCACGACGATGGGAATACATTAATACCACATCAAAATGTTCATTTGTTGCGCCAATGCCCGCCGTATTTACCCATTCACGATTTTTACCGGCGTAACCAGAACGTAACAAACCGCCTACTGAATTTCCCGGGAAAACTAAATCTTCTGCGTTCATCGTGCGATAATTCACGCCGCCGCCCAAATAACCGCTCCCCATATTGACAGAATCAGAACCTTTGACAATATCAATGCTTTTCACCATTTCAGAATCAATACTCAAACGGGAATTATTGAAATTGCCGTAACGGGCATACAATGAATTTTCCTCAAAATCCGGTAACGATACGCCATCGACACTAATACCTACGCGATTGCCTTCCACACCACGCATGGAAAACCCTTTTAAACGGCGACCGTTATCCGCAATACCGACATCTGTCGTGTATTTCACCAGGTCTCTTGTGTCCCTGATCAGTTCTCGTTGAATATCCCGATTGGTTTTCCGAACGACGGAAGGTTTATCATTTTCCGGCGCAGAAGATTCAACTTTGATTTCATTTAATTGATCTTCAGCCCACGCTAAATTTACACTTGACAAACCCGTAGTTATAGCCAATAGGCTGTAGGCTGTACCCAGTAGTTTATTTTGTTTCATTACGACTTTCCTTAGATTAATTAAGCGGGCGAATTATAAAAAATTAATTTATATTAGAATAGATATAATTGAGAATTATTTTTATTTTGTGATTTTTATCAAAAAAAAGACCTCACTTTAGCTACCTAATTAGGGGTAAAGTACGGTCATTTCTTGCCATTATTTTTACTAAGCAAATAATGGCGAAATGGAAAAATGTTGGTTCTGTTCAACTTGCCATAAATCGTAATTATTTTGCATATTCAACCACAAATTTGGTGTTGTATTCGTTAATAACCGGCTAAAACGTAATGCCATTTCAGGTGTGATTGCCGCTTTTCCATTTAAAATACGAGAAAGCGTTACACGACTTACACCTAAACGTTTTGCCACATCTGTGATTTTATAGCCTTCAAGATATTCTTTTAATAATAAACCCGGATGCGGTGGATTGTGCATTCTCATTTCATCCTCCTAATGATAAAAAGCCGCACTTCGTTTTATAGCCCAAAGTGCGGTCATTTCTTACCGAATTTTTAGATTAAATATCTAAATTCGCTCTCAATGCATTAAGCTCGATAAACTCGCGGCGTGGTTCTACTTCATCACCCATTAAGGTGGTGAATAATTGATCGGCGGCAACGGCATCTTTAATGGACACTTTCAACATACGGCGGGCATTTGGATCCATGGTGGTTTCCCAAAGTTGGTCGGCATTCATTTCGCCTAATCCTTTATAACGTTGGATTTCCAAGCCGCGACGGGATTCTTTTACGAGCCATTCTACCGCTTGTTCAAAGGTGCGAACCGGCTGTACTTTTTCTCCGCGGGTGACGTATGCACCTTCTTCCAACAAACCGTTTAATTGCTTATTGAGTGAGACGATTTTGGCGTATTCGTTACCACTGACGAAATCAAAGTTGATGAAATAATCGTTGTCGATACCATGTTTACGCACGGTGATTACCGCTTCATGCACTTGGCGTTCCGCATTGAATTGGGTGCGAACAGAATATTGATGCGCTTCGGTTTCTTTTGCTTCCAGTTGTTCTACGAAAGATTTTCCCCAATTTTCAACCGCACTTTGATCTTTCATCATCTCTACCGAAAGCGGTGCTTGATAAATTAAACCTTGCATCACCGGCGTTGGGTAATGACGGCTTAAACGACCGATCAATTTCAGCACCGCATTGAACTCCGCCACTAATTTTTCAAACACTAAAGCATTCATTGCCGGTGCGCTTTCGCTGATATGCAATTCCGCGCCATCAAGAGCAAGGGTTAATTCATATTGCTCCATTTCGTCTGCATCTTTAATGTAACGCTCTTGTTTGCCTTTTTTCACTTTGTAAAGTGGCGGCTGAGCAATATACACATAACCGCGCTCAATCAACTCCGGCATTTGACGATAGAAGAAAGTTAATAAAAGCGTACGAATGTGCGAGCCGTCCACGTCCGCATCGGTCATGATGATGATGTGGTGATAACGCAATTTGTCCGGATTGTATTCGTCGCGACCAATACCACAGCCCAGTGCAGTAATTAATGTACCCACTTCTTGCGAAGACAGCATCTTGTCGAAACGTGCTTTTTCCACGTTTAAGATTTTCCCTTTCAACGGCAGAATCGCTTGAGTTTTACGATCACGCCCCACTTTTGCCGAACCGCCCGCGGAGTCACCCTCCACCAAGTAAAGTTCGGAAAGTGCCGGGTCTTTTTCTTGGCAGTCAGCCAGTTTGCCCGGAAGGCCGGCAATATCTAATGCACCTTTACGACGGGTCATTTCGCGCGCCTTACGCGCCGCTTCTCTAGCACGCGCCGCCATAATAATTTGGTTTACGATGATTTTCGCGTCTGCCGGATTTTCTAATAAATATTCCTGCATCTTCTCATTCATCGCTGATTCCACCGCGCTTTTCACTTCGGAAGACACCAATTTGTCTTTGGTTTGCGAAGAGAATTTCGGATCCGGCACTTTTACCGAAATCACCGCCACCAAACCTTCGCGCGCGTCATCGCCCGAGGTGCTGACTTTTTCTTTTTTTAGCAAACCTTCGTTTTCCATATAGCTGTTTAAGCTACGGGTCAGCGCACCGCGAAAGCCGGCTAAGTGCGTCCCGCCGTCGCGTTGCGGAATGTTGTTGGTGAAGCAGTAAACATTTTCGTTCACGCCGTCATTCCATTGCAACGCCACTTCCACACCGATGCCGTCTTTTTCCGCCGAAAAATAGAACGGTTTCGGGTGAATCGGGTTTTTGTTTTTATTCAAATATTCCACGAAGGCTTGAATTCCGCCTTCATAGTGGAAATGATCTTCCGTGCCATCGCGTTTATCAATTAAACGAATAGATACGCCGGAGTTTAAGAAAGACAGTTCACGCAAGCGTTTTGCCAAAATTTTGTAATCAAAAGTGGTGATGGCAAAAATATCCGAACTTGGCCAGAAACGCACGGTAGTACCGGTTGCAGTAGTTTCGCCGATAATCGTCAGTGGCGCTTGCGGCTCACCTAAATGGTAGAACTGCTCATGCACATGACCTTGGCGACGAATCGTCAGCTGTAATTTATCGGAAAGCGCATTCACCACCGACACACCCACGCCGTGCAAACCGCCCGATACTTTATAAGAATTGTCGTCGAATTTACCGCCGGCGTGAAGCACGGTCATAATCACTTCCGCTGCAGAAACGCCTTCTTCCGGATGAATATCCACCGGAATGCCGCGACCGTCGTCCTGCACGGAGACAGAATTATCGTCATGAATAGTGACGATAATATCGGAGCAATAACCTGCCAAGGCTTCATCAATGGCGTTATCCACCACCTCAAACACCATATGGTGCAAGCCGGTGCCGTCATCGGTATCGCCGATATACATGCCCGGACGTTTACGCACCGCATCAAGTCCTTTCAATACTTTAATGCTCGATGCACCATAGTTATCGTTGGTCGTTTCTGACATAAATTTTCTCGTTTTTTGTAAATAAAAATTGTGCGCGATTATAGCAAAAAATCAGCGCGGTGGCGACGGAATAAAAGCTAAGTAATATTCAGAACTCTCTAAATAGCACCGCATTGAAAGCGGCTCCAATGCGGTGCTATTTAGGGTGTTCGATAAAGCGGAAATTATGCATAATTTTGAAAAAAAATGACCGCACCTTCGCGCAAAAGTGCGGTCCATTTACAGCATGTTTTACAAATTACACATCATACGTGGTGGATGCGGTATTACCGCCGCGCCCTGTCCAATTGGTGTGGAAGAATTCGCCACGTGGTTTGTCGGTGCGTTCGTAAGTGTGCGCGCCGAAGTAGTCACGCTGCGCTTGCAACAGATTTGCCGGCAAGCGGGCGGAAGTGTAACCGTCTAAGAAGGTAATCGCAGCCGCCATACATGGCATTGGAATACCCACTTGAATGGATCTCGCCACCACTTTGCGC